>JAFAEB010000217.1 GCA_023424235.1 Bacillota bacterium | reverse complement strand
CATTTGCATACTTAGACATTTTTTCTAATTCATCTATTGACGTTTCAATGTTATTCATACTTCCAATCCTTTCTATTGATTTGCAAACATATGTTTGCTATAATGATTATTATTTATAACTAGGTGGTGCATTATGCCTTTCGGATTTGATCCTCATAAAGAAGAAAAATCAAATATAGATTACTCTCGTTGTACTCCCATTAATGTAATTGCAGTTACTAACCAGGAGCGTAAAATCAAACCATTATACTTTAGTATTAATGATACTAAGGTAAAGATTGATGGTATAAAGTACACTAAGGATGGTAAAGGTTGTACTTCTTTTTGTTGTGCTTATCAAGTAGGAAGTAGACAACGAGAGTGTATGTTGACTTATTACCATATTGAACATATATGGGTACTTAATAACTAAATTTTAGTTTAGTACAACAAAAACCTACCAAGCTTATATTGATAGTTGGTAGGTTCGTAATTATGTTTTTATTATTCGCATTAATTCGTTGGTTCGGGGTAAGGCTTAATCAGATTAATATTTAACCTTTCAGGAATTTCATATGATTTTATATGAATAAATTTTTCTAAGGTTTTATTTCCGAATACATCTACTTTATAAGTAATTTCATCATCACCTACTGAGATATGTGGACCTACAATTGGTGTTCCCTCAAAGGTAATGTAAATATTCACTGGTTCACCTTTTTTATAAATACTTTTAATTTTATACATATAATTAATATATCCTAATCCATCCGGAAAGTAATTATCGTAAAATTTACTGCTATCTTCAATGATATTGTCCATAAATGAAGCAATAATTAATTCATCTTTTGTTTCTGATACTGTAGTTTGACATTGTCTAAATGTCGGTAAATTGTAATTTTTTTGTAAACATAAGACCATTTCAAAGAGTAATATACCTGACAGAATTAGTATAACTATAAGTTGCGTTTTTTTCTTATTCTTCATGATTTCACCATTGGCATTAATTAATTACAATATATTAAAACCTAAAATAAATATTCGCTTTTAATAGTGAATCAATACTTATATTATATCATTAAGAATAAATTATATATAACTTTTTTATCCCAATTCTGTTGTCAACTATCAATATTAAGTTTTCAATGTACTTACTACACTAAATCTTAATTTTACTCATGCGTCATAACAGTAAAGTCACGTCCACATTCATCACAATTAATGCTATCGCCTTCTACATTTAGCTCTGTACTACCACAATAAGGACAATAATTTATTTCTCCTGGAAACTCTATAATATTATTTTCCATAACGATTCTCCTTTTTTAAATCTTAATTTGCTTTTTCTCTTTCACGCAATAACTTAATTTACAATATCCTGTATCCTCTCTAAACCATATTGGTGATTTAAAGAGATTGCTCTTTCTTGATTTATGTGTCTTATCTGTCGTGATGAAGTGTTTGCAGCTATCACATTGAGGTTTATAATTCATAGATTATTCCTCCTTAGTCTGATAATCTAACAGGCAATACCAATCTAAAGTTACGTCTATCTTTTGCACTTCTAATGATTATGGGTTCTATAGGATTGCTGCCTATTTCAATTTCAACAAGTTCTTTGTCATGTTTCATATTAATATTGCCTAGTGCTTCTCTTAGTAGTTTGGCATTTACTCCTATTCTTACTGCTTTATCTTGATTGTCTCGATTTGCGACTTTACTAGTGTCAAACCACATACCTTCTGGTTGGATGAATTTAAACGACCATTCATTGGTAGATATGTGAAGTTTGTTATCTATAATTTCTAATTCTATTTCACTATCTTGACTTTTTAATATATTAAATGGTTTAATATATACTGTGAAACTACTATCTGCAGAGCATTTTAAATATTCAACTGCAAGTCTATGACCGTCTAATGCTTCGAATCTTATCTCTTGATTATCTTTATCAACATCGGCTTTTATGTATTGCATTTTGTCATTATATATACTTGTACTTGTAAATGGCTTTAATGCAACCATAACCCTTTTAAACTCTTTTATATCAATTGTTGCTTTCATGAACACTCTCCTTCTCATTAGCTGAATATGGCTTACCTGTAAATATAGGATTAACCCTTGGCTTAACTTTCTTCGAATCATAATATGGCTTACGTGCTACAACCTCTAACTCTTCCTTGCTCCTACGTCTAGAATTTCTTCTCTTCATGCCTTACCTCTTTCCACTTTATACCCTGCTAATTCCCACAAATCAGCTTCCATTTGCTCCAAGGTAACAACTCTCATATGCTTTATAAAGGCTTAAACACTGTTCTACGAAGTCAGGTAGCTTTTTCTTTGCAGTCTTCTCCCAATAATCATTTGCTAATACTTCACATGGGATTGCTAACATAAGAGTAAATATCTCTTGTACTGCTCTCTTTCGTACATCTTCCATCATGGTGTCTATCTGTTCTCTTGTTAGGGTATAGGTAGCTGCTTTCTTGGAATCTTCTCTTTGTTTACGTCTTAATTCTGCTCGGTTCATTTTGCACCCCCTAACAAATCATCAATATGCGTTTGCCCTGGTATTGGTTTTCTATTTATTCCTCTATAAACCACTACCATACTTGGGAATGGTGCGCTATTTTTACTCTCTCCGAACTTTAACCGACCTTTTAAAAACCTTATCTCTGCTTTGCAATATATGTACTCATGAAACCATCTTGTATCCGTTCTAGCAGGTAATAGCATTACAAGAGTGTTATTGTATGCCTTATGTGTTTCAAAAGCTTTTTTGACCCATTTACCGACTTCACGACCATACGGAGGATTAATAAATACGGTGTCTTCTCCCCAATCTTGCTTAAGTCCATCTTGCTCCTTGGTAAAGTACTTATCACATTTATGATTAAAATCTGTTGCACATGGATCCAGTGTAAAATTAAACTCTTTATGTAATTGGTCATATAACCATTGTGGAGTGGACCATAAATCTGTTTTACTTGAAAACATTAAATCTGTATTCATTCCACACTTCCTCACTTTATCCAGTATTCTTTAATCTTATTGAAGGTCTGTACTTTAAAATGTCCTAACCATCTTTCTCTAAATCTATTAACAAATATATATCCCACTAGTTCGTCAATAATTGCACTGATTGAATTACATTGGCATCCTATTCTCGTATTGTTTAATCTTAATCTTTCACAATTATTCTCTATTTCATAATCGTAATCCTTTATGCCGAATACTTCACACATTGGCTTTATAGTTTCTAATACTTCTAATCTTTTCTTGACTAGATGTTCTTGTCGTTCTACTTCTCGTTCTGTCATTTCTTCTTTCCACCCTTCCTCTTTGACTTATACATAAAAGCACTCATATTACCTTTACCAGATGTGGTAATCTGCTTTTTACCTGCGACTTTAACGTGCTTCATACGCACACCCCATTAGGTACTGTAACCTTTACTTTCTTACCATTGATTATCTTTGTAACAATTCTTCCTTGGCCTTGTCGTAATAACTCTGCAGCCATCATCATGTTATTCCATTCCTTAATATGCTTTGCTGTTATCCCTAAATTACTAATTTTACTATCTTCACATAAATGACGCTCAATTTCATATCCTTTATATGAAACTCTATCTTCATCATTTACTATTTGGTCAAGCAGATAATCTAATCCACCTCTGCTGATACCAGTAAATTTAGTTAATTCCTGTCTTCCTAGTCCTTCTACTAACAAATTTTCATTTTTATAAACATTATACTTATACATTTCTTCGCACTCCTTGTTTTTGTGACATATGTTTGTACGATTTATTTCTTTTTTATCAGTTCGTACCCTTTTAATTTAATGTTTCTCTTTTTGTTACTCTTTATTTCGATTAATCCTAACTGTTCTAGCTTTCTTAACCTGTTATATACGGTTTCCGTAGACCTATGAAACGTTGCTTTACACATTTCCCTTACAGAAGGTGAAGAGAGGTTCCTAGTCATATACTCAACTATATAGTCATATAAAATCTGTTCATCCTCGTTAAGTTTTGGATTTGCTTTTATACCTTCTTTTTCATCTATTTGCTTCTCTATCATCTGTGCGATAGGGCAACTTATGTAATTGTAAGTACTACAAATTTTCTCTTGCCATGATAGCTTAGCTTCTTTGGTATTAAATCGGTTCATATGACTACATTCAGATATAATCCCTTGGCACGTTATACTTTTAGCTGCTTCTTTTTCATAATAAGGGCATATCGTTGATGTACCACCTTTATAGTTCGCCAAGTTATAACCCCTTTCTTAATAACTTTTCTTCCATTGTGGAATAATCATCTTTCGAATATTCCCTTTGTGGAAATTGATTAAATTTGATATTAGATTTTGCCTTAGTTGTATTTTGAGATTTCTTATCCCTACTCTCCCAAGTAATAATTGCAGCTTTCCAATCCTTCATTTTATTTTTACCTATCATCCAGTCTTTAGCTTTATAGAAATTAATAAAGTTATTAGCATCAACTTGATTATTTCTCTCTCTGCAATAAGTTTCTACTTCTTCAAGTGTAGGTGGAGTGAAACGACTACTATTATTATTGTTATCATTGTTTACATTGTTATCATTGTTGTTTGTGTCTTTTAATGGTCTGTTAATGGTCTTTTTATGGTTCTTTTTTGGTTCTTCTGTGGTTTCGAAATCTTGGTAAGTACTGTAATTTACTATACTTATCGTGGTTTTTTTTCGGTCTGATTTTTTGATAATCATGTGATCAATTTCTAACGCATTTAGAAAGTAACGAACCTTTGATTTACTCCATCCCCAACGCTCCATTAATTTCAATTCTGATGTGATGAAACTACCTCTTTCAACGGTTATCAATTCATTACCTAAAGGAAATGTGTTATCTTTATGATTGGCCAATAGAATTAAATCAATCCATGCTTGCCCTTTTGAGAATGGTTTATCTTCCCAAAGCCAGTTAGTAGTAATCTTCCTCTCTAGCCTTATCCACCCTTGCATTTAACCACCAACCTCTACTATTGTTACCTCTATACGTGGGTTATCTTTATCATGGTAAAACTGATCCACATAACCAGAGATATTTTTCCATCCATCGTTTTCAAGTACTTCTGTTAACACCAAAGAATCTTGAATTACCTTATGTGCAAATGCAGAAATATTATCTAGGTCACGCTTTTTATTTGGCTCGTAAAAGTCATATTTAAGTATCACAGGACGTTTTATATGTAAATCTTTTAATTGTTGTCTTATTTGCCATATTACGAACTCCTGCGTATCTTTCTTTAGTTCATTTCCTTTAGTAGTAAAGAAATTACCTTGTCTATATGTCTGCCTTTCGGCCTTAAGGTAGTCATTCAAATCTGAAAGTCTACCGCTAATAATTAATCTGTGTTCCAAATATTCCTCCTTTCTAGGGGATTTCTCCCCTAGTGGATAAAAAGGTAAAAGTATGAGCATCGTGACATGTTATACTTACCAATCGGAAGTCCATTTAAGGACCGGTTAATGAGTTACTATAGATAAGATTGTCCGTATCTTCTACGAAAATCTTCTCTTGTTCCGTAATGCTTTTCCCATATGGCTTGACCTAGCATCTTAGATAGCTTTTCAGCCATTGGATTACCATGTATCTTTTCTGTATTTGCTCCCATATTGTGATTTCTATTACATGAAGGAACTTTCAATCCATCTTCCTCTGCCAAATCCCTCAATCCATTTCCAAAGATTAAGTGATGATCACATTCAGCAGGTTTACCACAATAGAAACAAATGTCTGTATATTCTGTTACTATACTTTTCATTAGATTTCTCCTAGTAATTCACTAGACCAAATAGGACCTTTAAGGACTTTTGTATGTTTGCAGTAATCACATACACCACAACGTAATGGTGTTACTTCTTTATTTTTTAATGCTAATACTTTGTGTGTGTTAGACTGTATTTCCATCAAAGCTTCATCAAGTAGGTTTTGTTCGCATTGGATGATTTCAATATCTGGAACTTTTTCCTTTGATACTGCAGCTATATAGAAAGGAAGTTTCTTGCCTGTATTTATTCTTACTACTTCTTGATAAATTGCTCCTTGGATGTAGTAACCCCATTCACCAAGGAAATTTACATAGCCAATGTCTTTATGGTAGAAGTGTTTTGTAATGGATTGACAAGTTTTTAAATCGACTATACATTTGCCCTCATGATAACTATCTATTCTGATTTTCCATTTAGAACCGAACATTTCAGCAGTCATAATTACTTGCTTTTTACCTGCCATATACTTCATAAACTCGGTATCTCTTTCGCACCTATTAATCATTTCATCAGCTTTAATATATTCAGCTTTTAGACCACCATCTTTTTTAAACATACAAGGATGTTGTGCTTTAAATAGGTTAAGAGTTCCTTCGAAATGTGCATCTACATAAGAACCAACCATTAATGCGCTTGATTCTTCCATATCTTCAACCCATGTTCCATCTAGCTTTGCAATTCCGTATTCTTCACAACCAGGCTTTCCATAGGTACCCATGAAATCTTTATATTGACTTGCAGATAAATATTCTTTATTGGCTTCTTGACTATAATAATTTTCACTAGTTAGTATCATTATCTACTACCTCACTTTCGTTTGCTGCAAATGGATCTGTTGTTTCCTCTTTTACTGGATGATTATCTGAGTATTCAGCTTGTCCATCTTCATCAAATACTTTCTGAT
>JAFAEB010000189.1 GCA_023424235.1 Bacillota bacterium | reverse complement strand
TAATAAGCGTCCAAGGGATGCTGCAGTAATACCTTTACCTAACCCTGACACGACACCACCAGTAACAAATACATACTTCATTCCCATAAATGATTCCTCCTATTTAACTTTTTTTCTGTGAGTACTTTATTCACTTTTAGCAGACATATATCCTGCTCCTTCATACATTCCCATAACCTTTAGTAATATTCTTACCAAAATTTATTACAAAAATTAAGTATATACTTTCATTTATATAGTTATCATTAATTTTGCAATAAAAAATAGCCTCAAAACTAATGAATTCAGTCACCAGTCTAAGGCAGTTAGAGATAAGGGTAGCGTTGACCTAAATTTTAAGAGACCTTCTCTAACAATCGGCACGTACTTACACCCTTGTAAGTATTTTAAACAATCACAAAATATTATACTATTTCTTCTGAAAGAAATCTAGTACAAATTTTAAATATCTTTAAAAAGTTTATCTATTTTTAAGATAGGACATAAAAAATTCATGACAATATGTATTGATTTATAGATTAAGTAACATTATAATGAAGTGTATCTAATTATATTTGCTAATATATACTATAAAAAGGCAAGTAGCTAAATAAATTAATTATTGTTCCTTTTAGCCTAGAGAATGTATTTTTATATTTGTTAGATAATATGTTATAAGTAGAATTAGTATGGATTAATACCATGAAGATACTATATTAGGTCTAAAATTTAGCTATAATTGCATATAGAATAAGGTTTAATTAATTTATACTTTATAAAATGAAAGGTTAGATAGAAATTAAATTATCCAAAGGAGGTAGGATAAATATGGAGAATAAGAAAAAAGACCCAAAAGGTTTCCAAAATAAAAAAGCGTTATTTTTTATCTTAATTGCAGCTTTAATTATGCTCTCTTTCTTTTCCTATATGAGTAGAGAGATTAAAGAAAGTAGTAGGGAAGAGATTTCATATAATAAATTTCTTGATATGATCGATGCAAATCAAATTAAATCAGTACTTATTAAGTCTGATACCATTGATATTGAACCAGTGGATCAGCCAAATACAATATATAAGGTTACTTATTATACTGGTAGAATTGAAGATGACACTGAATTAATTCAAAAACTATATGATAAAAAGATCGATACGAAGCGTGAAATTGAAGATACAAGAACCACGATTCTAGATATTATTATAGCTTGGGTAGTTCCATTTGTACTTATTTATGTAGTAATGTGGTTATTATTTAAAATGATATCAAAAAGCGGTGGCGGTATGATGGGAGGCGTAGGTAAAAGTAACGCCAAAGTATATGTGGAAAAAGAAACAGGTGTTACCTTTAAGGATGTAGCAGGCCAAGAAGAAGCCAAAGAATCCTTACTGGAAATTGTTGATTTTCTACACAATCCAGGTAAATACTCTAGAATTGGTGCGAAACTTCCTAAGGGAGCACTTCTTGTTGGACCTCCAGGAACGGGTAAAACATTATTAGCGAAAGCTATTGCAGGTGAAGCAAAGGTACCATTCTTTTCCTTGTCCGGTTCTGACTTTGTTGAAATGTTTGTAGGTGTAGGTGCATCTAGGGTTAGAGATTTATTTAAACAAGCTCAAAGTATGGCTCCATGTATTATCTTTATTGATGAGGTTGATGCCATCGGTAAAAGTAGAGATAATCATTACGGTGGTGGTAATGATGAACGTGAACAGACTCTAAATCAGTTATTATCTGAGATGGATGGTTTTGATTCCTCTAAGGGTCTTGTTATTCTTGCGGCTACCAACCGTCCAGAAGTTCTTGATAAAGCCCTTCTTCGTCCAGGCCGTTTTGACCGTCGAGTTATTGTTGATAAACCAGACCTAAAAGGTCGTATTGAAATATTAAAAGTACATGCAAAAGACGTATTAATGCATGACTCCGTTAATCTAGAAGAAATTGGGTTAGCAACTTCAGGAGCCGTTGGTTCAGATCTTGCTAATATGATAAATGAAGCTGCAATTCTTGCAGTAAAACAAGGAAGAAATGTTGTTACGCAAGCAGATTTATTTGAATCTGTAGAAGTGGTTATCGCTGGTAAAGAAAAGAAAGATAGAATTCTTAGCAAAGAAGAAAAGAAAATCGTTGCATACCATGAGGTTGGGCATGCATTAGTTACAGCCTTAGAGAAAAATGCTGAGCCTGTTCAAAAGATTACCATTGTACCAAGAACGATGGGTTCCTTAGGTTATGTAATGCAAGTGCCAGAAGAAGAAAAATATCTTATGAGTAAAGATGAATTACTTGCTAGAATCGTTACTTTATATGGTGGTAGAGCAGCAGAAAAATTAGTATTTGAATCCATTACAACAGGAGCATCCAATGATATCGAAAAAGCAACGCAACTCGCGAGAGCTATGGTAACTCAATATGGTATGTCTGATCGTTTTGGCTTAATGGGTCTTGAATCCATTGAAAACAGATATTTAGATGGTAGAGCAGTACTTAATTGTGGTGATGCTACTGCAGCTGAAATTGATAACGAAGTTATGAAAATACTAAAAGAATGTTATCAAAGAGCAGAAGATTTATTAGCAGGAAATCGAGATGTCTTAGATAAAATAGCAGAATTTTTAATTGAAAAAGAAACAATTACAGGTAAAGAATTTATGGAAATCTATAAAAAAGTAAAAGAAAATGTTAATGTAGATAGCCTTGACAACAGCAAAGAAACGGTTAGTATAGAAGATAAAATGGAAGCTGAATTAAAGCAAGAAGATATTACAAGAATTGATTTTACAGAATAAATATGTTTCGTAGAATTAATTTATAGTTTTAAAACTCTTGGTATAATTAATTCCTAAATTGTTAGATCACGTAAAATATATGATTAAACTAATTTATTATACAATAAACTAGATAAAAATATTTATAAGAAAAAGGGTTTGTGAATTGACACAACCCTTTTTTCTGTTAATATTTAATTAGAGCTAAATTTTGATGTAGAAATATCAAGTAAATAAAAATGATAAATGATTAGGGGATATTCCCAGGACAAGTTAGAAATGAGGGTAACGATGTATTTTGATATAGAAGAAGAATTGAAAAAACTTCCGACAAAACCAGGTGTCTATATCATGCATGATGATAAGGATACGATTATTTATGTTGGAAAAGCTATAAATTTAAAAAATCGTGTGAGACAATACTTTCAGAGTAGTAGAAATCTCACAACGAAAATTCAACAAATGGTAACTCATATTGCTTATTTTGAATATATCATTACAGATTCAGAACTAGAAGCTTTGGTTCTAGAATGTAATTTAATAAAAGAACATAGACCGAAGTATAATACGATGCTTAAGGATGATAAGAATTATCCTTATATTAAAGTTACTGTAAATGAAGCTTATCCAAGAGTATTGTTCGCTAGAGAGCGGGGGAAGGATAAGGCAAAGTATTTTGGTCCATATACGAGTACAAAATCAGTTAAAGATACTTTAGAATTAATTAGAAAGCTATACTTTGTACGTACCTGCAACAGAAATCTTCCAAAAGATATTGGCAAAGAGAGACCTTGTCTTTATTATCAAATTAAGCAATGTAAAGCACCTTGCCAAGGATATGTATCAGAAGAAGTATATCGAGAGTCTATAAATGAAGTACTTGAATTTTTAAATGGCAATTATACTTTAATTACAAAGAATTTAGAAACAAAGATGACAGAAGCTAGTATGGCAATGGACTATGAACAGGCAGCAGAGTATAGAGATTTACTTAATAGTGTGAAGCAAATATCTCAAAAGCAAAAAATCACAAGTAATGAAATTGAAGATAGAGATATCTTAGCTTTAGCTACAGCAATGGATGAAGCTGTAGTTCAAGTATTTTTTATACGTAGTGGTAAATTAATTGGGAGAGAGCATTTTTATTTAACTGGAGTTGAGAATGAAGATAGAACAAGTATTATGACTAGTTTTGTTAAACAGTTTTATGCAGGAACTCCTTATGTACCAAGAGAATTAATGTTAAGTGATAAAATAGAAGAACAAGAAATTATAGAGGAATTGCTAACTAGTAAGCGAGGGCAACGAGTATATATTAAAGTACCACTAAAAGGCGATAAAGAGAGATTAGTTGAACTTGCAAGAAAGAATGCATCCTTAATCTTACAACAAGATGCTGAGAAAATTAAACGAGAAGAAGCAAAAACAATAGGGGCCTTAAATCAAATCGGGGATTTATTAAATATTCCAGGAATTAAAAGAATTGAAGCCTTCGATATTTCAAACACCAGTGGTTTCGAATCTGTAGGTTCTATGATCGTATACG
>JAFAEB010000177.1 GCA_023424235.1 Bacillota bacterium | reverse complement strand
GGATGGCTTTGAACGTATTAAAATGATTACACCTTAATTAGAGTATCTACTTACATACTTAAAGGATTAAAATGGGTAACCATATTGATAAAAAACGATTAATATGTTATAATTCTTATGACTTTATAGTAAGTTATATAAAGAATAAAAAGAATGTGGAGGTTACTATTATGAGTAAATATGAATGTCCTTGTGGTTATGTTTATGATCCTGAAGTAGGTGATCCAGATAATGGTATTGCACCAGGTACAGCATGGGAAGATATTGATGAAAGCTGGACTTGCCCAGTTTGTGGTTTAGAAAAGGAAGCTTTTACTGAAATTTAATATTTGCATATGTTATAGAGCGTGGTGCGTTAAGCTTACGCTCTCTTTTTGCAAAAACCAATGAGTGAAGTGAGGAAATACGATGAGAGAATTAAAAGGAACAAAAACGGAAGAGAATTTAAGAAAAGCGTTTGCTGGTGAATCAGAAGCTAGAAATAAATATACATACTATGCTTCGAAAGCTAAAAAAGAAGGTTATGAGCAAATTGCTGAGTTATTCTTAGAAACAGCTAATAATGAAAAAGAACATGCAAAGATTTGGTTTAAGTTATTACACGATGGTATGCCAGATACAAAAGCTAATTTATTAGATGCAGCGAATGGCGAAAACTATGAGTGGACCGATATGTATGCGACTTTTGCGAAAGAAGCGAAAGAAGAAGGTTTTGATCGTATCGCTTACCTTTTTGAAGGTGTTGCAAAAATTGAAAAGGAACATGAAGAAAGATATAGAAAATTATTAGCTAATGTTGAAGGAGAACTTGTATTCTCAAAAGACGGTGATACAATTTGGCAATGTGGTAATTGTGGACACATTCATGTAGGAAAGAAAGCATTAGAAAAATGTCCTATTTGTGATCATCCAAAATCCTATTTTAGAATATTAGCAACAAATTATTAAGATAATAATTAATTAAAAAAGAAAAATCAAATAATAAATCAAATAAGGAGAAATAACATGAATAAAGAAGCAAAATTTTTTATATGTAAACACTGTGGTAATTTAGTTACTAAGATTCATGATTCAGGTGCACCACTTACTTGCTGTGGAGAAAAAATGACTTTATTAGAACCTAATACAGTTGATGCAGCAACAGAAAAGCACGTACCTGTAGTTACAGTAGATGGAAATAATGTAATTGTAACAGTGGGAAGTGTAGAACATCCAATGGCAGAAGAACATTATATTCAATGGATTTACCTTTTAACTGATAAAGGTTTTTATGTTAGAGTATTAGAACCAGGTACAAAACCTCATGCAGTATTTGATTTAAATGATGAAACACCATTAGTAGCATATGAATATTGTAATCTTCATGGCTTATGGGCAAAAGAAATCTAAAAATAAACAAAAAGGAGCGTAAGCTCCTTTTTTGCTTTTTACGTATATTGGGAATATTATTCCATATAATATACTAACATTATAGAGGTTAACATAATTTATGCCCTTTCACACTATTATAGGATACATTATTGTAATTCTATTAAAATAAGGTATAATATCAATAGTAGTGTATTAATGTAGGCTAATTAAGTTATACGAGAAAGGATAGATAAGATGCTTTCAAAACAAGATTTTGAATTTATTCCTAATATTTTAACCTTTTGGGATAAGTTAGATGAATCAGATAAGGATTTTGTACTTAACAATGTTGCACCTGCAAGTTACAAAAAAGGTACTACAGTTCATAGTGGAGACAACGATTGTATTGGTATATTACTAATAAAAACTGGAGAGCTAAGAGTATATATATTATCAGATGAAGGAAAAGAGGTAACATTGTATCGATTACGAGATAATGATGTATGTATTCTTTCGGCTTCGTGTATTCTAGATAATATAACCTTTGAAGTACACATAGATGCTGAAAAAGATACGGAAGTTCTTTTGATTAATTCAAATCTTTATAAACAATTATGCAAAAGGAATCTCTATGCAGACAATTTTAAAGATAAACTTGTTATTGAAAGGTTTTCTGATGTTATGTGGGCAATGGAGCAAATATTGTTTATGAGCTTTGATAAACGACTTGCCATTTTTTTATTAGATGAGATCAATCGAACAGGGAATGAAGTGATTGAATTAACTCATGAACAGATAGCAAAATATATTGGAAGTGCAAGAGAGGTTGTATCCCGTATGTTAAAATACTTTCAAGGGGAAGGTATTGTTGAATTATCACGTGGCGGAGTTAAAATTATAGATCGAAAAAAACTAAGAGATTTAACCTACTAGCTTTTGACAATCGAATCTTAAAAAATACATTATAGGATTCGGGTTTCAAAAGCCTTATTATAATCAATTGGTGATTTCAAAAAGAAAAAGAACGAATGCGCCTATAGAACTTCTTTTGCATTGAAATGAAGCAAAAGTCTTTCAACTTAGTGCAAATTACCTTTCTAATTTAGATATAGCTTTTGGCACCTAAATCCAAAAATACATTAAAATAGGAGGTTACGTGTAAGAATATAGTTCTTCTACATTATTACAGATAACCTCCATTTTTAATTATTTATTATTTAACCATATTTAGTATAGCAGTTTTAGATTGCACACCAACTACGGAGTTAGCCACTTTCCCATCTTTAATTACTACTAATGTAGGGATTGACATAACGCGAAATGTTTTTGCTAAATCAGGTTGTTCATCAACATTTATTTTACCAACTTTAATATCAGAATTTTCTGATGCAATATCTTCAATAATTGGAGATATCATTCTACATGGACCGCACCATGATGCCCAAAAATCTAATAGAACTGGTTTATCTGATTTTAAAACTTCGTTATCATAGTTTTCTTTTGTTATGGTAAGTACGCTCATTCTTCCATCTCCTTTGTTCTAAATTATAATTACATAATATAGAATAATCCTATTAATATCAGTGACTAAGTTACTAACTCAATGCTTTATCAAGTACGGATTGTATGATTTCTTTGCTTGGTACTCCTTCATGTAACTTTTCATTTCCAATATAAAGGGTTGGAACATAGAAATAATCATAACCTTTTGTTCGTTCAGGTTCCTTTTCTTCATCCACATATTCTATTAATATGTCCTTATATTCCTCGTGTTCCTTCGTCAATTCATTGATCATTTTCTGTGCAAGTTTACAATATGGACACCAACTTGTAATAAAAATTGTTATAGTTTTCATTAAATAAGACCTTTCTACCAATGTTTACAATAAGATTTTCTACATGTTTAATATAACCTAAAATTAAGTATATCATTCTTTGTGCAAACTGTAAATATTTCAAAATAATCTATCAAAAATCTTTAAAATGTGATAGACTAATAGTTGAAATCTAAAAATAGGTTTACTATCATGAATTTTTTAGGTAAATGAATATATAATAAGAAATTATAAATGGTATTACATCAAGGAGGATTTGTTATGCATGTTACAAATGTATCGGAAGGAATATTTCAACTTTCAGTTAATGTTTCTGATATATTATTTGAAGGCTTATGGGAGATTCCAAATGGCGTTTCACTAAACTCATATATTGTAAAAGGTGAAAAAACCGCGATTATTGATGGTGTTTGTGGTTGGGATGGGGTTCCTGAAAGTCTATTTGCTTTGTTAGACGAATTAGATATTAAGCCAGAATCCATCGAGTACTTAATTATTAATCACATGGAACCAGACCATTCAGGATGGATAGAAGACTTCAAAAAAATTAATAATAACTTTAAAATACTTTGCAGTAAAAGAGCAAAAGATTTATTAGGCGTATTTTATGGACACACAGAAAATATTGAATGTGTTAAAGATGGTGACGAAATAGATTTAGGAAATGGTCATGTGTTAACTTTTGCTGAAATTCCTAATGTTCATTGGCCAGATACCATTGCTACGTTTGATACAAAGTCAGGTACATTATTCCCATGTGACGCTTTTGGTTCTTTTGGTATTATTGAGGATAAAAAGTATGGTGAGGAATTAACAAAAGAAGAATTAGAAGCATATGATAACGAAGCACTTCGTTATTATTCTAACATTGTAGCTGCTTTCTCTATGCAAGTAAAAAAAGCGATTACGAAATGTGCTGCTCTACCAATTAAATTAATTGCACCAGGGCATGGACTTATGTGGAAAAATCCTGAAACCATCGTTAATATGTACTCTAATTACGCAGATTATCAAAAAGGACCAGCAAGAGAAGAAATTACTTTAATCTGGGGTTCAATGTATGGTATGACAGAAAAAGCTGCTAAGAGAGTAGAAGAAGTATTGAAAAAAGAAGGAATCGCTTATAATGTTCATCAAGTACCACAAGACTCATGGGGTACTATTTTAACGTCTGCATGGAAGTCTAGTGGAATTATACTAGGTATGCCGACTTATGAATTTAAGATGTTCCCACCAATGGCTTCAGCTCTTGAAGAACTTGGTAAGAAGAAAGTTCAAAATAGAAAAGTATTCCGTTTTGGTTCTTATGGTTGGTCCGGAGGAGCACAAAAGGAATTAGACGAACTGAATACAAGACTAGGAATGAACTGGGAAATGATTGAACCTGTTGAATTCTTAGGAAATGCTACAGAGGACGAGTTAAATCGTATTGAAGAGCAAGTTAAGCTATTAGTTAAAGAAGTTAGAGAAATGGTTAAAGCCTAACTTTTAGATATAAGGTAATAAATCTGGGTTATAAAAATAGGGCATAGGTATATGCCGTATTTTTATAACCTATTTTTTTCTTATCAATATTAACTCTAAACTTATAAAACGGAAAGATTTACACATTAAATAAAAAATAACCCTGCACGAACCCAGTCATTTCTCTTTATTTTGTATGGTATGTAGTAAATAATAAACTTTTATAAATATAGACAAACTATGAATATAATTGTTTGAAATAAAAACGTTTTTATTAAAATGTATAAAAAAATATGAAAATTAATAAAATTAATTAAATATTCAACTGTTTAGTGTTAAAAAAACCACTAATAACTTTGGGAGGTAACTAATAGGTGTTATAAATTGTTAGAAATATAATTATAAATTATGTATGTCTCGTGTATCATTAGTAAAATTACTATTTAGTTTATAAAATTTAATCTTTTATTGTGTTAAATTACAATATAAAAGTATAATAAAAACGATTTTTATTAAAATAGTAGGTGTATTGAGGGAAATACATAGGAAAACATTGAATAAATCAACGTTTATTAAAGTATAAATAACAAAACACACAAGTAAAATATGTTTTATTTATATATATATGTGTAATTTACCCAATAAATTTATAAAAAAAGTGAATAAAAATGTTTTTATGTATTGAAATTCATATTAAAACGTTATATAATGAGTTTGTAGCAATAAAACTACTATAAATGGAGGGTAAAAAAGATGAAAAGATTTAAAGCAATGTTGAGTCTTTCACTGATAATTTGCATGGGTGTTTTGTTATTATCAGGATGTGGAAAGAAATATGAAGCATTGGACACAGGTATTTCGGGGGAAATCACAGTTATGGTATGGTCTGGTTCAGGTCAGTATTTTGAAGATATCGGACATATGAACTTAACATCTGCTGATTTAACAAAACAAAATGATGCTGCTGTATACGCTATGGCGAAAGCATTTAATGAAAAGTATCCTAATATTAAAATTAACTTATTAGCTAAATTAGGTGGACCACATGATAATGGTGTATCTTGGGCACAAGAATTAGAAAACTTTAAAGCAGAAC
>JAFAEB010000143.1 GCA_023424235.1 Bacillota bacterium | reverse complement strand
TGCTTTATCTGCCCTTCTTACAGCACTAAAAAATGTTGCAATTGATAAAAGAGCTGACTTAACAGAAGAGGAAGAAAACCAAGTAGTATTAAAAGAAATAAAACAATTAAAAGAAACCTTAGAATCTTCTCCAGCGGATCGTGAAGATATTATTAGTGAATGTAAATTTAGAATTGATGTTTTAAGTGAGTTTGCACCTCAGTTTATGAGTGAAGAGGAAATTACAAGAGTTATTAATGAGGTATTAGCAAGCTTAGAAATTACGAGACCAAGTAATAAAGATAAGGGTAGAATCATGAAAGAGCTTATGCCTAAAGTTAAAGGAAAAGCAGATGGTAAAGTTGTAAATGATATGGTAGCTGCATTATTTAGCGAGTAAATAACGGGGCTGTTGTAGATAGAAGTTATACGGTTATAAGGGAACACTTACCTGTAACCTAGTGTAATTATTTTATCTACAACAGCCCTTTTTAGTAATAAATCAAATCTCATAGGAATATATTTGATTAAGTGATCGAATGTTTTTATGTATTGAAACATAGAAATATATAAAAAAGTAAGAGGGAGTCTAGTATGCCTGATTATAGAAGACTTGTATCGTATATATACAATTATGAAGATGGAATCAAAAGAAATAATATTGGATATGCAAGGGTGGAGGCCAGAAATGGTCAATGCAAATGTACCATTCATGTTACTGTACCAAGCCTGAATGAAAAACAACTTCGTGCTTATATGTTTAAACGTACGGATAACAATAAGATAGTAGGCGTACCTTTAGGAAATATATTAGTTCGAAATAGTATAGGTGAAATGCGTCTAGTTACGGATCCTATGAAGTTAATGAACACAGGGTATAGTATTACAGATATGGGTGGTATTATATTAATGTATTCTGATAAGAAGTATTTAGCTACTTGTTGGGACGAAGTTCCTCTAACTTCTGATATGGTATTATCCGTAGAAAGTAAAACCTTAGATAGTAATATTCAAAGTGCAGAAAGTCAAGGGAAGGCTGATCGTCTAGTAGATTCCAAGCAATTACAGTCGGCTGAAGTGAAAGAAGAGAAGGATACCAATAAGGAGATAAAGTTACATAGCAATGAAGCTGATAAAGTTGAAGATAGTAAGATAGATAAAGATAAAGCATCTCAAGATAAAGATAAAGAGGAAAAAGTAGCAGAAAAAATAGAAGAAGCCTCTCAAAAAGTAGAAGAGAATGAAGATGAAGTTGGGAAAGAAGATATCCAAAACGAAGTGGAAGCAGCGGAATTTGATACTATAACAAAACCTTTTAAGATTAAAGATAATATAAAGCTAGAAGAAGACAAGATTATTGAAAAGAAACAGGAACATATTGAAGAAGGTAATATACCAAGGGATGGAATATCAGAGCGAGAACCATATAATAATGATGATTCCGTATGTGAAGAATCACTTAGAATTGATTCTAATCAAGATCCTGTTTATAATGGAGATGAATTAATTAGTGATGGACCATTAACAGAGAATGGTCATATCGATGAGAATGAAATAAATGAGAATAATCCATCCTATGATGAAGATCTGTTAGATGGTGATCTAGAAGTAGGTGGGAAGGTGAATCAAGATTCACCGGTGAATCAAGATGCACCAGTAAATCAAGGAGCACCGGTAAATCAAGGTATGCCAAGAAATCAAGGAGCACCAGTAAACCAAGGTATGCCGAGAAATCAAGGAGCACCAGTAAATCAAGGTATGCCAAGAAATCAAGGGGCACCAGTAAACCAAGGTACGCCAATATATCATTATACACCAATACCAAAAGAAGATATGAAATCACAAGATTGTCTACCCAATCGTAATGCAAGAGAGGATGCTATTCTAGAGGAACATCCAATTGCAATGCGACTTTTAAAAGAACGGTCTCGATTACATCCTTTTGAAGATAATGAAATTGAGTGGTGTGTACGTATTGAACCACAGGATATAAACATGTTGCCAGTTGATTTATGGCCTCTTGCAAACAATAGCTTTTTACTACATGGATATTATGGACACAGACATTTAATATTTGCCAAAGTTAATACGAAAGGCAGTAATAATTATATTATAGGAGTTCCTGGTATTTATCATAATAGAGAGCGCTTTATGGCTAGAATGTTTGGCTTTGAGAACTTTAAATGTGCAAAGAGAAGAGAGAGAAGAATCGGTGAATTTGGATATTGGTATTTGCCAGTTATTTTAAAGTGATATAAAAATATAGATGCATAAAGAACCGACCCTTAAAGTGAGATGTAAATCAAACGATTAGAGGTCGGTTTTATTGTATCCTATTATTCGTAGTTTTTTGTTAGGTAGGCATATCGGTAATGATCTTCCCAGTTAAAGTTGATTCGAATATTCTTTTTAGCAAGACCTTCATACTCAAAACCTAATTTTTCAATTAACTTAATTGAACTTAAGTTTGAGGGCATAATATTTGCTTCAATACGGTGTATCTTTGGGTGTTGTTCTATAAATAGCTCCATCCCTTTCTTTATTCCTTCATAAGCATAACCTTTTTTGGTGTAAGCCTGGTCTAATTTATATCCAATCTGGCAGGTGCAATAAGGTCCATAGGTTAAATTATAAAAATTAACAGAACCTATAATGGTATTAAAATTGTTTTTTTTAAAAAACCATAAACGAAATAATTTATTTTGCATCATAAGACTTTGTTCCATGGATAGAGTGAGCTTTTGAAAATGAATATTATAAAAATTAGGATCTCGATCTGGCTCATAGGGCTCAAAGTGGTCTTTATTTCGAATATAGAATTCTAAAACCTTATCTGCATGTATGGCTTGTAAATTCCTCAGATGTAACCTATCTGTATTACATGATATGTCCATACCTACCTCCTTAATCCACCCCACGAATCGATACAGTATGTATATGGGGTAGCAACAAATTTATAAAACCTTGTAATTCTTCTTTGCTATATGCACTTAATCCATTCGATATTAAATCTCCTGAATCCTTAAACTGCTGTAAATAATATGCTTTTGCACCTTCTAGCATTTGTCCTAAGGATCTGATATCATTAATTGTATGATGTTCTCTTACGATTGTAGTACGAAATTCGTAATTAATATTTGATTGTAATAAGAATTCTATGCTTTCTTTAATTCGGTCAGTATTAAAATTAGATATTCCTACTGAGATAGAGTAGCTTTCTAAGGAGTTTTTAACATCCATTGCTACATAATCCACCAAATGGTTAAGCACTAAGTCTTTTAATACATCTGGATTATTCCCGTTGGTATCAAGTTTAACAAGATACCCCATCTCCTTTATTCTAAGTATAAAGTTCTTTAATCCAGGATAAATGGTAGGTTCTCCTCCAGTAATACATACACCTTCAAGAACTCCCCTTCTTTTGCTTAGGGTATTAAATATTTCTTCATAAGAAATAGTAGGCATGCTACTAGGGCTTAAAAC
>JAFAEB010000112.1 GCA_023424235.1 Bacillota bacterium | reverse complement strand
ATTGATAATAACACCTTAATTGATATCATACCGAAATATAGAGTATTTGCAAGGGTTTCACCGGAACATAAGGTTAGAATTGTAAAAGCATTTCAGGCTAGAGGTGAGGTTGTTGCGATGACAGGTGACGGTGTCAATGACGCACCAGCACTAAAGGCTGCGGATATAGGATGTGCAATGGGAATCACAGGAACTGATGTTGCAAAAAATGCAGCTGATATGATTTTAACAGATGATAATTTTGCTACTATCGTTGCTGCAGTGAAAGAAGGAAGAGGTATTTACGATAATATCAAAAAAGCTGTACATTTTCTATTATCAAGTAATATTGGTGAAATCATTACTATCTTTACCGCTATTTTATTTAGCCTACCATCTCCTTTACTTGCTGTTCAATTATTATGGGTAAATTTAGTTACGGATTCTTTACCAGCTATCTCTTTAGGAGTTGAGGCCGCGCCAAAGGATATTATGAAAAAGAAACCAATTCCTCAAAACAAGGGAATGTTTTCTGATGGATTAATCTTTAAAATATTAATAGAAGGTATTATGATTGGATTCCTATCATTACTCGCTTTCATAATTGGTATTAAATTTTATGATAGTAGAACACTTGGTGCATCACTTTCTACCTTAAGTACCTTAGAAATAGCATCTATGGTAACACCTAATGTAGGTAGAACTATGGCTTTTGCAGTATTAAGCTTGTCTCAACTATTTCATTCCTTTAATATGAGAAGTGAGCATTCCATTTCAAAAATAGGATTATTCACTAATATGAAGATGATCTTCTCCTTTATTATATGTGGTTTCTTACAAATTGCTGTTATTTCAATCGAACCACTTGCAAATATATTTAAAGTTGTACCTTTAAGCCTTGCACAATGGTCCGTTGTCTTAGTTCTATCCTTCTTACCAATTGTTATTGTAGAACTTCAAAAAACAAAAAATAATAATTAATCTATTTTAAGAAGTATGACGTAATTTTCTATATAATATTAAAAGGGCATCCTCAATTTTGGGATGCCCTTTTTATTATTATTTAGCTATTGTTGTATACATAAAGAATTTAAAACCTAATGGTGAAGTATAGAAACCTTCTAAACTATCTGATTTTAAATAAAGGTCAGTATAGAAATATAATGGTATAATTGGCATCTCTTCTGCTAAGATATCTTCTGCTTGATGCATAAGTGTAATTCTTTCTTCACGATCGGAAGAAGCTTTCACTTTTTCAATTAATTTATCGTATTCTTCGTTAGAGAAGTTTACATCATTATTTCCACCACCAGTTACCCACATATCTAAGAAGGAAATTGGATCATTGTAATCACCTAACCAACCATGTCTTGCAACTTGATACTCACCACTATTTCTTGTCTCAACAAAAACTGCCCAATCTTGTTGTGAAATAGTTGCATTTATTCCTAATTCTTGTTGCCACATATAAATTACAGCTTCTGCAATGGATTCATGACCTGGATTAATCATTAGCTCAATCGTTGGGAATCCTGCACCATTTTCAAAACCTGCTTCTTTTAATAATTCCTTGGCTTGTGCTACATTAGTCTCATAGTCTTCTTTTGCAACGCTGTACCACTTATTTGATACCTCATGGAATTCTGTTTCTATATCAACATCGGATAATCCAGTAGGAACAAAGGTATCCGCTGGTTGTTGACCACCTTTTGCAACAGATTCAACTAGATAATTTCTGTCAATTGCAAGAGATAAGGCTTTTCTAACATTTACATCCTTTAAAGCTTCATCTTCTGTATTAAGTGCAAAGAAGTAAGTTCCTAGTTGTCCTTCAATATATAGGCCATTATCTGTCATTCGATCAATTTCTTCACTTGGAAGACTATCTCCAAATAAGATTTCACCATTCTCAAAGGATGCTAAAATTGTATTATCATCTTCCATTAAATGAAAATTAATCGTATCCGGTCCTAAATTGGCAACATCATAATAATTTTCATTTTGCTTCATTACTATCATAGATTGATGTTTCCATTCCGTTAACACATAGGAGCCATTACCAATATAGTTGTTTGCATCTTGATACCATGTGTCTGGATTCGCTTCAACAATATCCTCTCTTAAAGGATAAGTTGCTGGGAATGCAGTTATTTCTAAAAAGTAAGGTGTAGCAACAGACAACGTTACTTCTAGAGTCTTAGGATCTAAAGCTTTAATACCAAGTTCTGATTTATCCATCTTAGAATCCATTATCTCATTCGCATTTTTAACCATATCAATCATATAATTATAATCGGAAGCAGTTAAAGGATCTACTAATCTTCTCCAAGAATATACAAAAGAGTCTGCAGTTAAGTCTGTTCCATCCGACCATTTTGCATCATCACGTATTTTAAACGTATATACTAATCCATCTTCGCTAACTTCATAGCTCTTTGCTGCACCACTAACTATTTTACCATCTTTATCAAGCTTCATTAACCCTTCAAAAACATGTGTAATATAAGTAGCCCCATCAACAGATGTATTTTTGTTCGGATCAAGTGTTTCAGGTTCTGGTCCAACACTAACATCTAAAACCACTTCATTGCTGTTATTGTTATTCGTTCCATTGTTCGTTTTAGTTCCACAAGCAGTCAATACTGTTGTAGAAACCATTATCAGAGCTAAAAGTGCTCCAAACATTCTCTTTTTAATCATAAGCCTAACTCCAATCTGCGAAATATCGCTATTAAATTTTCATGATAAGATTACTTAGCATAAAAATTATTATTTTGTTGGTATATTGTGACAAGCAGCAAGATGTCCGTCACCATAATCTTTTAAAACTGGTTTTTCTTTTGCACATTGTTCTGTTGCATAAGGGCATCTTGTACGGAAAGGACATCCACTAGGTGGATTTAGAGGACTTGGTATATCACCATTTAAGACAATACGTTTTTTCGTCCTACTTGTTTTAGGATCCGCTATAGGAATTGCAGATAATAATGTTTTTGTATATGGGTGTAGTGGGTTCTTATATAGCTCACTACTAGTAGTAAGTTCTACCAAGTTCCCTAAATACATAACACCAATACGGTTACTAATATGCTTAACAATTGATAAGTCATGAGCAATAAATAAATAAGTTAATTGCTTCTCTGCTTGAAGATCTTCTAACATATTAACAATTTGAGCTTGTATGGAAACATCAAGTGCTGATACTGGTTCATCACATACTATAAATTCAGGCTCCACAGCCAAGGCTCTTGCTATACCGATTCTTTGTCTTTGTCCACCTGAAAATTCATGTGGAAAACGATTTGCATGTTCTGTATTTAATCCTACGGTATGAAGTAAGGAATTTATCTTTTCTTGTCTTTCTTTTTTTGTTTTATACATTTTGTGTATATCAAGTGGTTCAGCTACGATATCACCAACCGTCATTCTTGGATTTAGAGATGCATATGGGTCTTGAAATATTATCTGCATTTTTCTTCTTAAATCATGCATGTTTGTGGTGGTAATATCTTCACCATGAAACAATATTTTACCCTCAGTTGGTTCATGAAGTCTTAAAATCGTTCTACCAAGTGTTGTTTTTCCACAACCACTTTCACCAACCAAACCAAGTGTTTCACCTTTATTTATATAAAGACTTACATCATCAACCGCTTTAACTTTAGCAGTTTGAAAGCCAGATTTTACATTGAAATATTTTTTCAAATTTTTTATCTCTATAATTTTTTCTTCATTTTTAACATTATCCATTATTAAGACCCTCCTTATCATAGAGTTTCTTTATTGGTAAAAAACAACTTACTTCGTGTTCTTCACTAATTTGTATTTTAGGTGGTACTTTACTTAGACATGCTTTCATACAATGTTCACAACGTGCAGCAAATGCACAACCTACTGGTGGATTTAATAAATCAACTGGATTTCCTTCAATAGGAACTAATCTTTCATGCTCTAATACATTTAATTTAGGCATAGATTTTAAAAGTCCTAGGGTATAAGGATGTTGTGGTTCATAAAAGATTTCATCAATTGTACCTGTTTCAATAATTTTACCAGCATACATTACAGCTACTTTATCGCAGATATCAGCGATTACACCTAAATCATGAGTAATAAAAATAATACTCATATTTATTTTATCCTTTAGTTCTTTTAGTAAGTCAACGATTTGAGCTTGAATGGTAACATCAAGTGCCGTTGTTGGCTCGTCTGCAATTAAAATTTTTGGATTACAAGCAAGTGCCATTGCTATCATAACACGCTGCCTCATACCTCCAGAAAATTCATGAGGATATTGATTCATTCTTTTTTCAGGTTGATTAATACCAACAAGGGTTAAAAGCTCAATAATTCTTAATTTTCTCTCATCTTTTGTTAACTTAGTGTGTTTTTTTAAGGTTTCTTCTATTTGATTCCCTACTGTAAATACAGGATTAAGTGATGTCATTGGGTCTTGAAATATCATCCCAATATCCTTTCCTCTTATTTTACGTAGTTCTTTTTCATTTAATTTTGTTATATCTTTACCATCAAAGATAATGCTACCACCAATTACTTTACCAGGCTCTGGAATAATTCCCATTAATGCATAGGAGGATACCGATTTACCACTACCAGATTCACCTACAATACCAAGTACTTCTCCTGGTTTTAGTTCATATGTTACTCCTCTTACTGCTTTTACTTCACCTGCATAAGTAAAAAATGATACTTCTAGATCTTTTACTTCTAATATATTTTTATTTGTTTCTGCCATACTATCCCTCCATGCCAATGGCATCTTATCTATGAATTCGATACACACCTTTATTTCTTTAACTTAGGATCAAGAGCATCTCTTAAACCATCCCCGAATAAATTAAATGCTAGAATTATTATACTAATTGCGACTGCTGGAAATAATAAGCGATATGGATAGGATCTAATACCGTTTAAAGCTTCAGATGCTAAGCTTCCTAAACTTGCCATAGGTACTTGTACACCAAGTCCTAAGAAACTTAAAAAAGATTCTGTAAAGATTGCAGATGGAATCTGTAACATTGTTGTTACAATTAATGTTCCAATACTATTTGGTAATAAATGCTTTAAAATCAATCTAGTTTTACTTGCACCTAATGCTGTTGCAGCATTAATGTATTCCATTTGTTTTAGTTGAAGGACTTGTCCTCTAACAATACGAGCCATTCCTACCCAATATAGTAAGCCGTATACAATAAAGATTGCTACGATACCAGAACCTAATTTTTGAAATCCTCCAAGGATTGAACCCTGGTCAAAGGCTTTTTGCAATGGTTCTTTAATTACGATTTGCAAAAGTATAATAATTAATATATCCGGTAATGAATAGATTATTTCAACAATTCGCATCATTATATTATCTGTTAAACCACCAATTAAACCAGAAATTGCTCCATATAAAGAACCAATTACTAATACAATTAATGCGGAACCAATACCTATAATAATTGAAATTCTTGAACCAACCATAACACGAACTAATAAGTCACGTCCTAGTTGGTCTGTACCAAATAAATGTTTTAAGCTCGGTCCTAAATTCTCGTCACCTCTTATTTGTTGATCATAAGTATAAGGTGAGAACAATGGACCGATAAAAGCAAATACAATGAATAATACAATAACTACTAAAGAGATCATTGCTATTTTATTTTGCTTTAATCTTCGAAATGCATCCTTATAATAACTGGTACTAGCAGTAATATTTAATTGTTCTTCTTTTATTTCATCTGAAACCGGTGCAAAATCTTCCGGTTTATAATCCTTTTGTAAACTTAGTTTATCTAATCTCATAATGTCCTCTTTCTGCATATTAGATGTCCATTGCTTCCATTATTACATTATTCATCGCCAAGTTTAATTCTTGGGTCAACTACCTTATATAATAAATCTGTAACTAAATTCATTAAAATTATGAATGTAGCTAAAAATATGGTTGTACCCATAATTACCATGTAATCTCTTGCATTAATTGCTTTTACAAAATATCTACCTAGTCCAGGTATATTAAATACTTGTTCTACTACAAAGCCACCAGTTAAAACACTTGCGATTAAAGGTCCTAAATAAGTGATTACAGGAATTAATGAATTACGTAAGGCATGTTTAAAAATAATAATATAGTTACTTAATCCTTTTGCCTTAGCAGTTCGAATGTAGTCTTGTGATAGGGCTTCTAGCATACTTGAACGCATTAACCTGGCGATGTAACACATTGGATAAAATCCAAGTGTAAATACAGGTAATATATATCCTTGTGGTGTATTTAAACTTGATGTTGGTAGAATATTAAAAATTACTGTAAATAAAATCATTGTTACCGTTGCTACGACAAATCCAGGTATAGAGATACCCACCGTAGCTAAAACTCGAATGATATTATCTGGCCATTTATTTCTATTAAATGCTGCTATACTACCGAGTGGTATACCAACGATAATTGCAAAAACGATTGCATAAGCTCCTAATTTTGCAGATACCGGAAATGACTCCTTAATGATATCCACGATTTCTCTATTTTTTTGTAGTTTATAACTTACACCAAAATCTCCTTTTACAAGATTTTTAATATAATTAGAATATTGGACAACCAATGGTTTATCCAGTCCGTATTTTTCTTTTAATGCATTTAAAACTGCCTCACTTGGGGCTTTTTCACTCATGAAGGGGTCCCCAGGGACTAAATTCATGATGAAGAATGTAATTGTTGCTGCTATGAATATCGTAAATACTGCAGCTCCGATTCGTTTAAGAATATATTTTCCCATACTATTAACCTACCTTACTGATTATACTTTAGTTACAATTATGTCATCACCATGTGATACTTTTGTAAATGATACGCTTCTTATCAATAAAAGTC
>JAFAEB010000052.1 GCA_023424235.1 Bacillota bacterium | reverse complement strand
ATCCTTTGTTTTCTCACCTAAGTCGGGCATAGGTGTCATCTCAGTAAGATAAATTGTCCTAGCAATATCATAATGAGGATGGCCAATACATATGTTCATATAATCAATTACATAATTTTTATCGCTTATAATTAAGTTGCCAGGATGAAAGTCTCCGTGACACACAGTATTTTCTCGTGGTAAAGAATCTATTATTTTTACTAACATATTTTTTTGACTTTCTTCTAAAAGATAGGATTCTTCCACATCCCTTTTTAGTTTATCAACAATTTGATAAAAGGAATTACTACTATTATTTAGAATAATATTATGCTCTCTAGCCATTAACTTACCAGCATAACTATATTCATTGTAATTAATCATTAGCCGCTCTAATAAGGTAGAACCATTTACTTTATCATAAATTATTCCATATTGATTTTCCTTTTGAATTAAATCATATGAATTTATCTTATTAAAAATCAATTCATTTACTTTAATTGCATTTGCAAATTCATGTTCAATATAAGACTTTGGATAACCTTCCTTAAAGAGTTTCAATACTTTATCATTACTATACTCATATACAACTGCAGTATTACCAATACCAATTATTTTTAAGTCCATAGCCTCTCCTTCGTATATTCCATAATTTAGTATTTAGTTTATCATGTTTTTTTTGACTCATCAACAAGCTAAATTATTTATTCACTGCTATATTTTAAGGTCTCCATGCCATCTCTTAAAACCTTACCTATACTTTGACTATGTGCTCTACAAATTCGTTTTAAGCCAAACAATTTTTCTGGATTCGGATTATTCCGATCAAATATATTAACGCCATATTTTACAGATAGAGTAGCTTTAATTCCTAACTTTTTTAGTATTTCATCTGTATTATTATTATATTTCCCATATGGATAGACATAGGTACTTGGCGTGGAATTTGTTGTCTCCGTTACCTTATTTTGGAGCAAAACAATATCGTTTGTTAATACTTCTTCATAATTTTCAAATGATTCATTATCCTTTTGCCCACTACCATAACGATTTTTTGATATTTTATGTAAATTATATGAGTGATTTTGAATTTCTACATAACCTGACTCTGACATTTCCTTTACCTGTTCCCAGGTTATATGTGCGTGATCAATATTATTATCGACTACTTTTGAGAAATCATCTGTACTCTTACCAATAATGGATAACACGATTTTCATATTATATTTTTTTAGAAGTGGAAATACATTAACATAATTACTAAAATAGCCATCATCAAAAGATAATATAATTGGGTTTTCTGGTAATTCTACACCATCATAAACAAAAGCGATGAGCTGTGACATGGTTATTGTTGTATAATTATTTTCGGCTAAATACTTCAAATCATTTTCAAACTCTTGTGGACTAATAACATCTTTGCCTAAATCCTTAGTTTTAACTTGATGATACATAATTACTGGTACACATACCTTCCCTTCTTTAACAAGACTTGATGTTGCATAAATGCTAGTTAAGCTATTAATTATAGAGATTAATGTTAAAACAAATATGACTGCAAACAAGATCATATTTGAGTGCTTTTTTATTATCTCGATTTTTTTCATGTTACTCACCTTTTTTATTCATTACTTAATAATATGTTACATTAAAAAAATATTGCATTCTTTTTTATGTCTTAATTAAATATATTGTATATGCTATTATATTTTCGTTAAATATTACACAAATAAGTTGTTTATTTAAGGCTTTATTTTGTGCAAATCTGATATATAATATGAATAGACAGATAATTCGTCAAATAATTACATCAAAATTAATAATATTATGAATAAAGGGAGTAAATCATGAAATTAGATAATAAAGTAGCTATTATAACTGGAGCAGCAAGCGGAATGGGTAAGAAAATCGCTTTATTATATGCAAAAGAAGGAGCAAAAGTTGTTGTTTCTGATTTAAGACTTGAAGGAGCAGAGGCCGTAGTAAATGAACTTAAAAGTAATGGAGGACAAGCCATTGCAATTGTTGCAAATGTAGCGAAAGAAGATGAGGTTAAATTTATTAACTAGGTATATTTCATTACATTAACTAAGAAAAAATAGGGTTACTGTATAACCGTAATATCTTTACTTCTTATATAGATATATCTGTTATACAATAATCCTATTCTATTTAAATGCTATATATACATTATCTAATATGATAGCGATAATCAATCCTTTTGATTACTATGTTGAAATAATCCATTATCTAGAATGTCGATAATTTGATCTACTACTTTATCAAAGTCATCTGTTTCATCAAACATAACATATTTTAAACCAATGAAGTTTGATATACCCATTAATATATAGCTTATAACAATTGGATCTAAATCTCTTACTTCGCCATTTTTTTGAGCTTCAATGATACCTTTTTGATATCTATTGGAAAAACGATCGTAATACTCTCGGAATAGTTCTTTATCAATATATAAAGACTCCCATATAATATTGTAGGCTTGTTTATTCTCACGTGTATATTTAAGGTAAGTTTTAAGACCCACACGTTCAATTTCTTTTCGAGATTTTAGACCCCTTGTAGCATCGCTTATTTCTTTTCGAATTTGATGACTATAACGTAACAATAAATATTTATACAGTAAATATTTATCCTTAAAATATATATAGAAGGTACCGAGTGCTATTCCTGCATGTAAGGTAATATCTACTATCGAGGTGTTATTATAGCCTTTCTCATAAAAAAGAGTCTCCGCAGCTAAGCAAATTTTATCAAGAGTTGCTTGTCCTCTCTTTGTTTTTGGTACATTTACTATATCATCCATACTTTCACCTCACTTAATACTACTTACGATAAGTATAATCCAACGCTCACCCAATTACTTACTATTTCTAATCTTTATTTTTATCATTATTTCTGTACTTTGTCAACCTTTTATCAATAATATCTAAGTTACTACATACTTATGTTTATTTTACTAACTCACATATAAATTTTCGTAGAGTAACTTATCTTGTTATACCATATTACAATGTATAGTGGTGATTTTGTAAATTAACAAATCCTAGTACTAATGTAGCAAATAAAACAGGACGTTCATACATAGAAGCATGACCTGTTGCTGGTAGCATAACTAACTCTGAATTTGGAATTAGGTTATGAAGTATTTTTTGCTCTGCCATCGGTGTTAGATAATCTTGTTCACTACTAATAATAAGGGTTGCTACTTGTAGGGATTGTAATTCATTCACCACATCATGATCATTAGCACTATTGGTTAACCGTACCATAGCGTTAACAAATTCATCATTTTGAAAGGGACCATTTATTAATACCTTTTTTCTATTTTCCATCCATGTGATATTCTTATTATAAAATTCAGGCGAATAGATAACAGGAATGGTCGTACTATAATAATCATAAGGGTTTTTCGTACTTAAGTTCCATCCTTCTCCAATTTCCTTTAGCCAATGACTTGTTTTAGCAGTAGTATTTGCTATTATTAGCTTCTCAATATAATCTTGATATTTTACAGTAAATCTAAGTGCTACTTCACCACCATAAGAGATACCAACCATACAAACCTTAGATAGAGACAGAGTATCTAATAACGTTTTTACTACTTCAACCTGCATATCTTGCGTATAAGGTATATCTTTCATCTTATCTGACTTTCCTTGATCAAGAAAATCTAAAAAAACAACTTGATTATTTAATGAAAATTCTTCTTTAAATATTGTCCAGCTTGCTGTAGACATCATAATTCCATTAAGTATAACGATTGGTTTTCCTTTACCAAGTATTTCATAATATACTTGCTTCTCTTTATAATTTATATAAGGCATGCTTTATCTCCTTATCAATCTTCTTTTTAATTTACTTATGTTTTACTTCTTAATAGCTGGCTTACACATCTAATTAATGCTTACATAATAGCTACAAAAGAATTCCTTCTTATTTCATAAATAAGTTTGACGAATAATTACTTACTCATCAAACTTATCATGTAATCATTAATTTGGTTTTAGTATTTTTCTTAGGTGGTTTTATCTTGCTTTTATTTCTTTGTTTTATATCTTAGTTTTATATCTTGGTTTTATATCTTGGTTTTATATCTTGCTTTTATATCTTGGTTTTATGTTTTAGTTAATCTTTCAAAGTTGTGGGATTTTGAATTAATATAAATTAATATATATGAGTAAGTCCTATTTCTTTTGCTTTTTGTCTCAGTTCATCTCTAAACTTAGGGTGTGCAATATTAATTAAACGCTCTACCCTTTCCCTAACGTTTGTTCCTCGAAGTGAGGCTACCCCATATTCCGTTACTACATAATCAACATCATTTCTAGATAAACTAACGATTGCACCTTGTTTTAACATTGGTACTATCTTCGAAATTTCTTCTCTTTCACCAGTTTCTTTATTCTTAACCATTGCAGTAGAATACAGAGCAATAAAGGAACGTCCATTTTTAGCTTTTTGGGCACCAATAGAGGTATCCGCTTGACCACCTGTTCCACTAAATTGAATTGGTCCAATGGACTCAGAACAACATTGACCTGTTAAATCAATTTCAATGGTTGTATTAATGGATACCATATTATCATTCTTTGCTATGGTATCTGGATTATTTACATAGTGTCCGTCCATTACAAGAATAGCTGGATTATCATCTAGAAACTCATAAAGTTCTTTATTTCCTAGAGCAAAGGTACAAACAACTTTTCCTTTATGTAATGTTTTACGATTACCAGTTACTACTCCAGACTTAATTAATTCAACCATACCTGATGTTAACATTTCAGTATGTATACCAAGATCCTTTTTATCTTTTAAGGCATTGGCAACAGCATTAGGAATTCCACCAATACCAAGCTGTATGCAATCTCCATCATGAATCATATCAGCTATATATTTCCCGATAACCATATCTTTTTCACTGGAAATAACATCAAGAAGTGCAGGAACTTCATGGTCCGTTTCAATTAAATAATCTACTTCAGACATATGTATCTCAACATCCCCAAAGGTTCTTGGATAGTTTGGATTAATCTCTAAAATTACAATATCTGCTTCATCGATCATTCGTCTTTCATAGGTATTACTTAATGATAAAGACATGAATCCATGTTTATCTGGCATAGAAGCACTACCTACATAAATATTAGGCTTCACATGTGCTAGTCTTTTTAAGCCTGCTAAATGGAGATGATTTGGTATAAAGGATACATTTCCATTACTATGTGCACCACGTAAAAATGGAGAATAAAACCATCCATCAATATTAAAAGCAACTTTATATTCAGGTTTTATAAATTCACCATTAGACATAGGTAAACAATTGGTAATAGTAACATTCTGAACACGATCAGCAATTGTATGTAGATTTTTCATAAATAGTTGTGCTTCTGCTGCTCCTAAACCAGTAACAATAATATCATTTGTTTTAACTAAGTTAAGCGCATCCATAATTGATATTAATTTTTCCTTCAAATACATTATATACCATGCCCTTCCAATCTTTTTATATTTTAGGTTTAGATGAGTGTTATCTAAACCTAAAATTTTTTACCCCATAAAATAATCATATCTTATCTTTTGTAATATGTATAGTTTAACCTTACAGGTATGTCTTTTTTCCTTAAACTTAAGTCTATAAATAATTGCTTATTTGCTTACACGTGCAATAATATCATTTAAATCTTCCACAGGTTTTACACTTTCCCATGTAGTTCCATCTGCTGATACTTTAAGTAAGGACATTGATTGAGTACCAAGTCTCTTACCATCTGCATAATTAACAGTACCACCCATAGGAATTTTAAACTCAGCTGATTCCATTGCTTTATTAAAGTTTTCCCAGTTTAAGGTTCCTTCTGTTCTTGTTAAACCTTCCACTAAGAAGTAACCTGCAATCCATCCTGCCATAGAAAAGGCATTGGCTGCGTAATCAGGTTGACCATAAGCTGTCATTCCAGCTACGAAAGCATTTACTTCATCTGCATTACTTAAATCTACCCATGCATTAGAGTAAATTGGGAATTGTTCAGAAAGTGCTGCATAGTCAGCTGTAAAATTAGCAATTGTTGTAGCATCTGCATTCGAGTAAGTTGTAAATACTGGCTTATTAACACCTTGGCTAATTAAACCTTTGATAATAGTAGGTAGAGTAGCCTGAATGGAAGCTGCAACTATAATATCAACGTTATCATTCTTCATCTTTAATGCTGCAGAAGTTACATCTGTTGCACCTGGATTGATTTGTTCTTTTACTACTGAATACTCTGCACCTAATTTACTAACTTGATTTTCAACACCAGCTAATAAGTCTTTACCTGCATCATCATTGGTATAGATTACACCAATTTTCTTAGCTCCATGTTCTTCCACTGCTCTAGCTACCATAAGTCTTCCTTCTGTAACATAGATTGGTTGAACTGGGAAAAGGCCTTGACCTTTTTCTACTGAAGTTGCATCTTCATTATAAAGAGAAGCAATACCTGCTGCAAAATATACAACTGGAACTCCACTTTCTTTTAATAAATCAAGAGTTGCACCAATAGTTGGTGTACCAAAGTGACCTACAATTGCAAATACTTTATCTTCATTAATTAATTTTTCAGTAGCTGCCTTACCTTTTACTGGATCAAATTCATCATCATAATGAACAAATTCAATTTTTCTACCATTAATGCCACCTGCATCATTCACTTGTTTGATATAAGCTTCAATACCTGCGTTAAATGGAACACCTACTGCTGCAAAAGCTCCTGAAGTTGCTGCTGCATTACCTACTTTAATTGTTGTTTCTGTTACACCCTGAGCACCTTTTTCTTTTTGACCACATGCTGCAAATGTGGAAATAACCATAGCAAATACTAATAATATGGATACTACTTTTTTCATAATGTAAATCCCCCTTAAATTTTTATGTTTCTTTTTTTCCACCTAGATATGCTTCGATTAAGTGTGGATTATGTATTAATTCAGAAGCTTTGCCTTCTAATGTAATTTTTCCAACTTCAAGTACGTAAGCATAATCAGCGATTTTTAATGTTTGTAGTGCATTTTGCTCTACAATAAGTACGGTAGTTCCGTCATCTCTTATCTCCTTAATAATCTCAAAGATATTTTTAACGATTAAAGGAGCAAGACCTAAGG
>JAFAEB010000049.1 GCA_023424235.1 Bacillota bacterium | reverse complement strand
GGCCAGGCTAAGGCAATTATATTCTTTATTGCAGTTGCTGTAATTACCTTAATACAAGTAGTTATTACAAAGAAGAGGGAGGTAGAGATGTAATGAAAAAAATACATAAACTAATAATTGAAATGATAGCTGTCATTTTATGCTTTATCTACTTATTCCCAATCTATATTGTATTTGTAAATTCATTTAAAAATAGACAAGAGTTATATGAAAATATGTTATCGCTTCCAAAGAAGTTCACAACAGAGTACTTTCTAAAAGCAATGGAAAAGATGAACTTTTTAAATGCTTTTAAGAACTCTCTTTTTGTAACTGTGATATCTATTGCGATCCTTGTAATATTAGCATCTATGACCGCCTGGATGTTAGTACGTAGCAATAATAAACTTAGTCAAATTATTTTTATGGTATTTGTTGCAACTATGATAATACCATTTCAGACAATTATGATGCCATTAATGCAGGTAATGGGTTGGGTAAGGGATACGTTACATGTTCCAATGCTTAATACCTTAGGTGGATTAATTTATATGAATGTTGGGTTTGGTGCTAGTATGGCGGTATTTTTATATCACGGATTTGTAAAATCCATTCCGCTCTCACTGGAGGAGGCAGCAACGATTGATGGCTGCAATAAAGCAAAAGTATTTTTTAAAATTGTATTTCCAATGTTAAAGCCCACAACTGCTACCGTTATTATTCTTGATGTAATATGGATATGGAATGATTATTTGCTGCCATCCTTAGTATTGTCTAGTAAAGAAAGTCGCACCATTCCTTTATCAACAGCATCATTCTTTGGACAATTTACGATTGAATGGAATATGGCTATGGCTGGATTACTTCTTACAATTATTCCAGTTATTATATTCTATTTAGCAGCTCAAAAATATATTGTAAAAGGTGTAGCTGCTGGAGCAGTAAAGCTTTAACATGTAATAAATGGAGGATAAAATGAAGTTAAAACAACCAATCTATTCAATCGATGATATAAGTCTAAACAATGCTGATTTAAATCTTTATGAAACTATTTTTCACAATGCCAATGGGTATATTGGAATTCGCTCAAATTTTGAAGAATGTTATCCAAGTGGTTATGATTCTATCAGAGGTACTTATATCAATGGTTTTTATGATATTGCTGATATGAAACAAGCTGAGAAGCTCTATGGCTTGGTAGAGGATAAGCAAACGATTTTAAATGTAGTAGATACTCAAACCATCTATTTATATATTGATGGAGAGAAATTTAGCCTATTTGAAGGAAAGGTTTTAAAGTGTAGTAGATATTTGGACATGGAAAATGGTGTCACAGGAAGAGATATTATTTGGCGTTCACCGAATGGAAAAGAGATAGAAGTTAGGATTAAAAGAATGACCTCTTTTCATCAATTATCTTTATTTACCATAGATTACACTGTAAAAGCCCTTAATTTTAGTGGTGAAATAGTAATTAAATCTTTACATATAGGAGAAGTAGAGAATTACAGCAATGAAAATGATCCAAGAGTAGCAGCTGAAAGTGGGAAATATCTAATTCCAAGAGAGACATTCCTTGAAGATGGAGTATCCTATCTTACGTCAGATACCGTAAAATCAGGGTTAACAGTATGTACTGGTGTGTATCACCAGTTATCAAAGAGTAGCATCATTGAGAGTAAAATAGAAGAACATACGGTAATCACTACAATTCAGGTTAAATTAGATGAAAATGAAGAAATTAACTTATTAAAATATACTGTGTTTAGCGATTCCATACGATGTCGTGATTGCATAGATCATGTAAAATTAAAAATGCATCAAGTTTTATTAAAACCAATATCAGAGCATTATAAGGAACAAAGTCTTTATTTAAAAGAGTACTGGGATAATTGTATGTTAGAAATTGATGGTGATGATGAACTTACAAAAGCCGTAACCTATAATATGTATCAATTAATTCAATCAGTTGGTAAAGATGAATTTTGTAATATTGCTGCGAAAGGGATTAGTGGAGAAGGTTATGAAGGGCATTACTTTTGGGATACAGAAATGTATATCCAGCCATTCTTCAACTTGACAGAACCTAAGATTACAAAGAATTTGATTAGCTTTCGTTATAATATAATGGAAAAGGCGAGAGAAAATGCAAGAATTCTAGGGCATAAAAAGGGAATTTTATTCCCTTGGAGAACAATTATGGGTATTGAATGCTCCGGATATTACCCATCAGGAACGGCAGCTTATCATATAAATGGAGCGATAGCGCACTCTATCGTATCTTATTATTTAGTAACAAAAGATGTAAAGTTTATTGCAGAAAAGGGGGCAGAAATAATTTTTGAAACCGCAAGATTGTGGATGGATGTTGGACATTTTTACAAAGGTAGCTTTCGAATTAATGAGGTAACAGGTCCTGATGAATACACTTGTATGGTAAATAATAATTATTATACCAATGTATCTGCAAAAGCAAATTTATATTGGGCAGTAAAATTTTTTGAGATATTAATTGAAACAGGTCAAGTTGATGTAATAGAAAAAATCAAATTAACCAAAGAGGAAGTGAAGGAATTTTATGAGGCTTACAGAACAATGTATCTGCCATATGATGAAGAGTTAAACATTAATCCTCAAGATGATAGTTTTTTAACGAAAAAGGTATGGGATATTGAAAATACACCTAAAGAAAACTTCCCACTACTACTTCATTATCATCCACTCCATCTATATCGCCATCAAGTGTGTAAGCAAGCGGATACAGTTCTGGCTCATTTTATTTTTGAAGATGAAGAGGAGCTTAATACCATCAGAAATTCCTTTGATTATTATGAAAAGATTACGACACATGATTCCTCCTTATCGACTTGTATTTTTAGCATTGTAGCATCCAAATTAGGACTTAAGGAAAAAGCCTATGAATACTTTGGGGATTCTGCTAAATTAGATTTATTTAATACACATAAAAATACGAAAGATGGAATTCATACTGCCAATATGGGTGGAAATTATATGGCCATTGTCTATGGATTTGGAAGATTAAGAATTAAGGAAAGTGGGATTTATTTCGCGCCAAGTATTCCAAAACAATGGATTGGATATAGATTTAATATCAACTATGAAGATAGCCAAATTAAAGTAGAAGTGAATATTGATAGGACAGTCTTCACACTGACTAAGGGGAATCCAAAGCTGATACATGTATATGGAAGAGAGTATGTACTTGAACATACAATTTCGATTCCAATAACTTATTAGGAAAGAAAGAGTGAAATAAAAAGTAAATTTAGAAAGGTTGCCACGATATGATTCTTTCACTCCTTTTTATTGTGGCAGTATCGCATACAAGTCAGCGATATGCAATGGGTGTAAGACATGAAGTATAAAGGAATTATTTTTGATTTGGATGGAGTAATATGTCATACAGATACTTATCACTATTTAGCTTGGAAGAAACTAGCGGATCGTCTAGGTATTTATTTTGATGAAAAGATTAATAATAGGCTACGTGGCGTTAGTAGAATGGAAAGCCTTAATATTATTCTTGAACAATATAAGGGAGTAGAGTTTAGTGATGAAATAAAAGAAAAATTAGCTGAAGAAAAAAATATTATATACAAAGAACTCTTAAAGCAAATGTCCAAGGATAACCTATCAAATGATGTGAAAGAAACACTAGACTACCTTCGTGAAAAAGGATATCGTTTGGCAATCGGTTCATCTAGTAAAAATGCAAAATTGATACTAAAGCAAATTGGATTAGAAGATTTCTTTGATGCAATATCCGATGGTAACAATATAGTAAACTCAAAACCACATCCAGAAGTATTTTTATTAGCTGCTAATTACTTAAAACTTGAACCTAAGGATTGCTTAGTAGTTGAAGATGCGAAAGCAGGTATAGATGCAGCTACAAGAGCCCATATGGATAGTGCAGCCATTGGTGATGCATATGGATACAAAGGGGCTAAGTATGATTTAGAAGGTTTTACGACGCTTATGGAGATATTGTAAATCTTAGTAGAGTTATAAATGTCATAACGATGGATTTCCTACATTGAGTTTTATAAGATAGCATCGTTTATGGGAAAAAATTATGATATATTGGATAATAAAAATGCATCTGATAGACATAAAGTCGGGATAAGTAGAACGTCCCCTCTTTTATACCTACTAGATGCATTTTTATGAGTGTTTAGGTTTGCTATAAGTATTTAATGCTTTATTCGTTTATATGAATAAATCAGTATAGTGCATAACATTATAGCAACTATTTTGATATTAGCTTACCTGTTTATACTTTAATCTTAATAAGAAATTTAATAAATTTTTTAATACTAATATTCCATATGCTTGCGTAAATAAGTGAGAATAATATAAAAATTAGTAAAGTAACTACTAGGGATAATGAACTAGTGAAATCACCAAAGGCTGAGATACCTATAATAAACGTAAGAGTTGCCATTCCAATGGCTAGTGCGATTGCTGAACATAAAATTGATGTGACTAATTTTCTCTTATAGAAAAAACCAACTATAAGCCCAAGTAACCCAGTAGTAAAAAGGAGTATTAATGTCTCTTCAATACTAATAAATAGGAGTATGAAGGCAGATGATAACAGTACTAAAATACCAAGTGAACTACTAAAATAAGCAGCGATTGCGATTGGTAGTGTACTAAATGGACTAAGGGCCATTCCAACTGTTGGCAAAAATACAGGAGCGGATTGAAATAGTACTGCTAATGTTGTTAATATTCCGCCTATACTAATAAACCTAGCGATATTCATTTTATTCAATATATTTACTCCTTTTATAATATTGGCTTAGTTTGGAACAACTTGAAAAACAGTCCCAAGATTATATTCAGCAACTTTAGTGGAACCATATACTCCTAAAAAAATCATGGTTTGATCCATATTCGTTCCTAGACTAACATAATAAGAGGAATCAGAACCAAAATTATAATCAGTTTCTATTATCTCATAATCACTTATCTTGCAATCAGTTCTTACTCTAGTATATGCTAAAACACCTCTACCAGGGATTGAATCTTCATCGTGGACAAAATCAGTAAATAGTACACTGTTTGTTAATTCGGGAATTTCTTCTCCAAGATATGGTTGCACACCAGTTAAGGCAGTTCCATTAAATCGATTAGGACGGGGATCTTGATGATAATAACAGGTTAGGGGTTCTAGTTTTTGCTCCGATGTTTCAATCGCTTCATTAAAGTAGGCTATGATTTTTTCACTTTCGTTAGGAGCATTTTCACATTCTCTAATTATTGATGTTGGGATGGAACCTTCCCATCC
>JAFAEB010000046.1 GCA_023424235.1 Bacillota bacterium | reverse complement strand
GGGTATATTTAATAACTGTTCCTAAGAAATAATTATGACCAAATACCTTATCATATAGCATCCATGAAGATTCTTCATCTTCAAATAGGTGTGTATAATCATCTAACTTTTGTAATACGTTCTGAGTAAGTACTGTTCCTTCACTTCCTCCCCACATCCATGCTAGTTCACAAATTGGATCATTTGCCATAACACTTTGAAGTAAAACTTCTCTCGTATCACCTGGATATTGTACATACTCAAAGACAACTCCCAGTTCATCTAAAATCGCCTGCTCTGCTGCTAACCTAGCTTGACGCTCTGCTTCAGTCATAACATACTCACCAGTAACCTCATCTGTATAATGAGGATCAAGCTCCTGTACATAATGTGTACCTATACGTATCTTAACAATTTCCTTCGCTTCATTGTTGCTTGGTGTTGTTGTAGGATCTGATTTTTGCTCATCTACAACATTACTGCTTGGTGTTTCTTTTTCTTTCGTTTTACTACAAGCTGTTGAAATCACCATAACTAGTAACAGAAGAATGCATACTACCTTTTTTACTACCTTTTTCATAATACCCTCCTAATTTGTAATAAAAATATAAAAAATGAAACGTTTCAATATTGAGTTGTTATTTATCGCTATAAGTTTAGTAAATATACTTTCTTGTATACACTAAATTTCACTTATCAGCTTCCGAGTAAAACGTAAATTGAAACGTTTCCATTTAGTATATATTAACAAACTTTTTACATTATTGCAAGTGTAATTATAATTTTTTCCTATATTAAATCCTGTCTTTTCCTTAAACTCATTTTATTTTAGAGTTTATTTTTACTAAAATTATGCTTTTTTTACTGAAATAAAAGGGTAACTCACAAACACAATTGATGAGATACCCTTTTAATATCTTACAAATAAAGTTCAACTCTAATTACCAATAACTATCCCAATCCTTATACAAACGAATTAAGGCTTCCATATAAAAATAATCTCCCCATAGGTTACATTCATCAACCCCTGCATTATTGCATCCATTGTATGGGGAATTTTTAGCATAGGTTCCATGAAGTAATAAGCCATTGGATTCTTTTATGTCCTTAACAGAACAGTTCACTCTTAAAGCTTCTAGCATTTGTTTTGCAATTGATTTATAATAAGACACCTTCTCTTCTTCTAAATACTGGCACATTTCTAAGATACCGCATATAGCAATTGCAGAAGCTGAGGAATCCCTTGGTTCTAGGCTACCATCTGTAAAATCAAAATCCCAATATGGAATTAAATCACTTGGTAGGTTATTAACAAAAAAGTCCGTTAGTTGTTCAAACATTTCTATATACTCATTTTTCCCTAAATATCTATAGCTTAAGGCAACTCCATAGATTCCCCACGCTTGCCCTCTAGCCCAAGCTGAAGTATCCTTATATCCTTGTCTCGTTACACCTCTTAGTGGCTCTCCTGTTTCCTTATCAAAAAAGTAGGTGTGATAGGTTGAATGATTGGGACGTATAACATATCTTATAGCTGTTTCAATATGGGCAGTGGCTTTTTCTTTATAGATAACCTTTCCTGTTTCCTCATAAGCCCAAAATAAAAGAGGCATATTAAGCAAGCAGTCTATAATTAACCTATAATTATCACTTTCTCCCATAGCACCCCAAGCTTGGAAAAATTGACCCTTTTCTTGGAATCGACTGATTAAATTATCTGCTGCCATTAAGGCTGCAGCTTTAGCGATTTCATTCCCAGTTATTTTATAAGCAGCTACACAAGAAGGTGTATATAAAAAGCCCATGTCATGATGATCTACTACAATACGTTTTTTTATTCGTTCTAAAAAACTATCAACATGAATTTCACCTGTATAGAGAAAATCCTCGTCCTTACTAGCTTCATATGCTAGCCACAACTCACCAGTATAAAAACCATTGGTCCAATCATCATTGGCTGTTTTTTTGTAAAAGTTTTGAAAGCTATTGGCAGATGGGAAATCATATGTAAAATCAGGAAGTGTGCCTTTAAGAAGACTAATACAGATATTAAGTGCTTCTTTAACCTTATCATCCGTTATTTCATTATATTTTAATACACGCTTTCTATGATCCATATGTGCTCTCCTTAATTTGCTTCAAACCAAAGAATTTCATTTGGTTCAAGGGTTAGTTCTCTTCCATTTCCAGAACCATCATAAATAATCGTTTGCTGAGTTTCGAAGGTATTATTTACCACACAGTACTTATTTGTTGAAGGATAATAATTTACTTCTACATAAATATTATCACTAAACCACTTTTTCATCTCTAACTCACTTTTGCCTGCTGCATAAAATATGGAACGATAGAGTAGTCTTGTATTCTCAAATGAATATGGTAGCCCACTAATATATACACTTTTCCCCAATCCATATTCATTGATTGCTAATTGAACATCCTGACCCTTTCTTTTAATAATTTTAGCACTAGGAAGGGCATATACGTTTTTCATTCCTTCTCCAAAGTCAATTTCTCCATTTACATCATGAGTAATAAAATGAGAATGTTCATCCCAATTATATTTATCTGAAGACATACTAAAACCGATTTCTTTATCAACACCTAAGACAGAGGCTAAGGTAAAGTATCTACCTTCATGTAAACAAGCAGATGGTTCACCCACTCCTATAAATCCTCCGCCTAAGTTAACAAACTCTTTTACTGCGCAGGATACCACTGGATTTCTCCAATAGTCTCCACCACTAGGAGCTGTGTATGCATCACCAACATTAATAACCACACTACATTCCTTAAGAATATCTGGATTGTGGATTACATCATCAAAGCTTATAAACTTCACATCAAAAGGTAGGCCACTTAATGCTTCAAGAACTCCTTGATAGGAATACGTTTGCTTATAATCAATTGCATGCGCTACCATATGGGTACCCCATGAACGTAACTTTCCCCAAGAATTCAGTATTCCCACTGTAAAATGATTATATGGAGTTAAACCTCCTACATTATCGTATAATAATCTGAATTCATCACATACCTCTTCGATATAATTAATAAACTCAGGAAATTTAAGAGCAAGTTTTAAATATCCGCCATACCCAATTCGATCCACAGGTTTACGAAGTATAGCACGACGAGCACATACCCAATTTACCTTAGCTTCTTTAATTGGGTCACCTCCTTCACAAAAAACATCAGGGAAGAAATATGGTAAAAAGCGTCCTTCTGTATATTTAACACCTGGAATATCTGATATAAGTCTTAATGTAGTTCCGTTTCCAACGGAACCTACTACTGCATCTAGACCAATATGCTTAAAATACTCTCCAAATGGCTCAGTACCAATCCAATGATCTCCTAAAAACATCATTGCTTCTTTTTCATTTTCATGGCATATATCTACAAATACCTTAACAAGTTTTGCTACTTCTCTTTGCTGAAAGTTTATAAAATCCTTAAATTCCTTAGATGGAACACGGTTGGTATTATTATGATACCCATTATCGATAATAAATTCTGGTCTAAACTTATAACCAACCTCTTCTTCAAATTGTTCTAAAATATATGGACTAACACTTGCACTATAGCCAAACCAGTCAACAAATTTTTCTTTTCCAAACTCATTAAAGACCAAGGTAAATTGATGAAAAAATGTAGTAAAACGGATAACATCACAATCAGGATTTTCCTTGATCCATTTTTTTAACTTCATAATGGCATAATCTTTGGTTTTTGGCTGTCTAACATCATAGGTTATTTGATGTTCTACATTGTCCCAACTATTGGTGATAAAATTGTACATATGTACTGGATCCCACATTATAAATGCAAGAAAACTTACTGTATATTCATGATAAAGTTTTGCATTATTAATAATTACTTCCATGGTATCTTCATCATAAGTCCAATTACTCCCACATACTACCTCACCTGTGGTGCGGTCAATTACTTCCCACCAACGATATATATCATGAATTGTGTTTGGTTTTAGCTGATCCTTATATAAATGTTTCATTAGTGGAATATGTAAGGTATCTTTAAAAGCAGTATAGTACTCTGTCATCAAATATACTTGTTGCACTTCATCTGGGTTAGCCTTAGCCCATTCATTATCTTTTCTTGTGGTATAGTAGGTTGAATAGATTTTTACCGGTAATTTTAATAATTCTTCTGGCATCTGGGTTCCATCACAATCACGAATGGCATCCGCACCTAATCGTTTTACAATTTGCTTCGTTTCTTCTATCATATCTATATCAGTAGGTATTGTTATTCTACCTCTTCGTTTCTCACTCATATTAATACACCCTTTCCATTATTTATCCTTTAATACCAGATGATGCTACCCCTTCAATAAAATATCGCTGACAAAATGTAAATATAATTAATATTGGTAGTATTACTAAAGTAGCACCAGCCATCATAATTCCATAATCAACTACTTGTCCGGAAGAGAATAGTTTAATACCAACCGATAACATCTGTTTCTTAATATCACTAATATATAAATACGGTCCCATATAATCGTTCCATGACCATACAAATGAAAATAACATCATGGTGGCAATTGCTGGTTTTCCTAATGGTAAAAATATCTTAAAAAAGATACCATAATGACTACTACCATCGATTTTTGCTGCTTCTACCAAGGAATCTGGTATCGCTATAAATGCTTGACGAAGTAAAAATACAAAGTATACATCAACACAGGCTGGTAATATCAATGCCCACATGGTATTAATAATACTTAAGTTTTTAAAGATAATATATCTTGGTAAAATCATAATATCACTAGGTATCATTAAAGCCGCAAGTAGTACTAAAAATATAGTCTCTCTTCCCTTAAAATTAATTTTTGCAAAACCGTATGCTGTGTAACTTACAAAAAAAAGTTTAATTAGTAATGTTATTCCTGTCATTACGATTGTATTTTTATACCATCCTATAAAATCATAATAACCACTAACGAATAAACCTTTAATATTATCTAAGGTAAAATGTTCGGGTATAATAGAAAATGGCACTTTTAATACCTCACCACTAACTTTAAAAGTAGAAGATACCATAAATATAAATGGAAATATACTTCCTACTCCGATGATTAACATTATCGTAGTGAGTATTAATTTTATTAGTTTTGATTTATTTGTCATACCACTTTCCTCCTAATAATTGACCCATTTTTTTTGTCCTCGCCATTGTACAATGGTTATTATCATTACAATAGCAAACATTATCATTGCTTGTGCACTTGCATAGCTTGTTTCATATTTGACAAATGCAGTTCGAACAATGTTAATAGACATCACCGTTGTAGTCCTTCCAGGCCCACCTTCCGTAAGTGATTGAATAACGGTAAAGTTTTGTAAAGAAGTAATGATAGAACTAATAATTAAGAAAAATGTAGTAGGAGAAACCATTGGAATTGTTACATGTTTAATTTGCTCCCACTTGTTCGCACCATCTATTTGAGCTGCTTCTAATAACTCAGTCGATACACCCTGTAAGGCTGCGATATATGTAATCATATTTAAACCTACACCTTTCCAAACTGCTACCATAACAACAGTTGGTAAGGCCCATGTTGTATTCAATAATAAGGGTCTTTCAAGACCTAGATTTAATAAGAATTGACCAATTAAACCTTTCGGTCCTAATAATAATTTAAAAATAACTGCTACTGCTACCATATTTGATACATATGGCAAAAACATAAATGCTCTTACGGTCTTTTTAAAGTAAACTCCTTTATTTAAAAGTAGAGCGAGCACAAATCCAATAACCATTATAGTTGGTACGTATAATAAAGAATATTGAATGGTTTTCCATAATGCTTCTAATGTCTCTTTACTCTGAAACATGCGTATGAAATTATCAAACCAAACGAAACGTAGATTTTCAATATTTGTAATAAACTTAACATTAACAAATGCAAGGCCCATAGAAATGATAAATGGTATTCCAGTAAAAATGATAAATGCAATAATAAATGGTAATACGAATGTATATCCAACGAAATTTTCTTTATTCTTACCTTTACTCTTTTTTATTTTAGCTTCCCCCGTCATTTTTTTCATATATTTTCATCCTTTTTCTAATTTATTTCTATGAATTAAGGGACAAGCTTTTGCTAGTCCCCCATTCTCATCAAGCTTTTATAGGATATTGTTAATTAGAAAGTTCATCTGTTATTGCAGTATTTGCTCTCTCTTGAATATTCTTCATTGCATCCTCTAAACTTTGTAATCCTTGTCCGTACATTTGACCTTCTTCAATCCATATTTGGCTAATTACAGTATCTGCAGTACCAATAATTTTTTCTGATATTACCTTACGGCTAGTATCAAACCAACCATTTCTAAAATCATCTTCTGTAATATTATCTAAAGTATAAGAAGGTACTAAATTAGTTGAAATGTAGTTAGAAATTTCTTCTGCTGTTAAATCAACTCTTGCTGGAACACGTCCAAAACCTAATGTATATTGATTTTCAGCGATGCATTTAATTACTTCAAAGGCAGCTTCTTTGTTTTTACTTGTAGATGGAATTGCATAACTTCCTGTAACAACTAAAGTAGATGGGTCAGAACCTTCTGGATAAGGCATTGGAAGAATACCACATTCCCAATCTCTTGGATATTTTTCCGTATTATTAAGCATGGAGGTTACCCAACCACCACATACAAACATTCCCATATTACCACTAGCTACAAATGTATTCCATGGGTATGCTCCTGATGCATATGTAAGACTGTCAGGTTGAACTTTTTCTACATTTCCTAAATCATAGAAGAATTGTAGGCCTTCTGCAAATAGTGGGTCATCAAAATTTGCACTACCGTCAGTTTTATATGGAGTTGCACCTTTTTGT
>JAFAEB010000041.1 GCA_023424235.1 Bacillota bacterium | reverse complement strand
CATGAATAGTCCTTATAATGGATTGCATTTTTACGGGCCACATATGGCTGAGATGTTATTTACCATATTTGGTTACGATGTGAAATCAGTACGATCGAATTTCAATAACAATGAGCTTATCTGTGTGGTAAATTATGATAAATTTCAAGTAATCCTTAACTTTACAAAAGAAATTAAAGACGCTATCTGCATTCTCCATGGAGATGAAAAAAGTCATGTAGGAAGTATAAGGATTGATGGCTCTGTTTATAAACAAGGTTTTATAAAATTTATCGATATGCTTCAATCAAATACAATGCCACTTTCAGCTGAAAAATTAATCGCACCTACAATCCTTATCTCAGCTATTGAGAAATCAATAACAACGAATAATGTGGTTTATTTCGATAAAAACATATAATCTGTAACCTTTATACTAGATTTTTCTTTATATATACAATGTTACATAAAGACACCCCCTAAAAAGTAGCTTGCGATAAATCTGCTTTATAGGGGGTATTACTTTAGTTATTATCGGAAACTGTAATTTCTTTATATTGCTTCTTTTCTTTATACATCATTTTATCAGCATATTCAATAATTTCATCAATCGTAACTTTCATACCAGATTTATAATGAAATAAACCATGACTAGCAGTAATTTTATAATGATTATTTACATTTACATCATTACAATGAGCTATAATGTTCTCCCATATACGCTCTACTTCTAGAATTTCTTTATCTAAGAAAATAATTATAAACTCATCTCCGCCCATTCGAAAGAAGTAATCTGTTGCTCCTAATTCACTCTTTACTAGTTCGCAAAACGTTTTTATATAATTATCACCTTCATTGTGTCCATAAAGATCATTAACCATTTTCAAGTCGTTAATGTCTATAAAACATAAAATAAATTCTTTACAGTCATCTTGTGAGCAACTGATAAGTTCATTAATCTTTGCTATACCCACTCTTCTGTTAAAAATACCCGTTAACATATCTATGGTTGCATATTTTGAAAGCTCTTCTTCTACCTTATGTATTTCTGTAATATCTATAATACCCGATACGATACAGACACTATCACCATACTCTATAAGTTCATGATTCGCATAGATCCAAACACATTCCCCATTCAATATAAATTTATCTATCCGATTATGAACGCTACCCTTTTTCTTTAGTTCCTCTACTAATCTACCCCTACTCTCTTTTTCCATATAAAAGTTCTTTAATATAATTTCTTCTTTTTCATTATGGACACCGATAAAATTCTTTGCTTTATCACTTAACATAAGTACTTTTCCATCTTCAAGTTGAGTAATAAAAACAGGAAATGGACTCATATCAAATAACCATTTAAAGTTTTCTTCGCTTTGCTTTAATTTAAAATGATTGATATAGTCATTTAATAATAATCGATAGGTATAAATAGAAAATAATATTGATATTCCAAGCATTGCAGTGGAATTCATATGTTTGGTTATGATAGAATACTGATTCACAGTCATAAAACCAATTCCCACTATAAATATTAAATGATTAATTCCATAGATAATTATCATATGAACTGGTTTTTGTGTAAGTAGTGCTGCGGTAATCAATAACATTACAATATATGAGCTAATATTACCTGTCAGTCTTTGACTATTAATAGAAGATAGAGCACCTATTAAAACATATAAAAAACTATACACCATGGGTAAATAACTCACAAGTTTTTCATTTCCTATTATAATTTTATAATATAATAAATACAAACTAGACACCAATAAACATATCCCATGTACTAGCATTAAAAATACAGTATACTGATGATTTGCTCCACTATATATTAATAAGATATCATAAATCAAAAATAGTGGGGAAAAAATTAATACAGTTGTTGATATTAATCGTATTCTTTTTAAAACTAATAGATTAATATAGTTTGAAAAGCTAGTATACATTTTATCCTTAGAATCTAATTTAATTAAATCAACCACTTCTTTTATCCAGTTCATAAATTATTTCCTTTATAGTTAATAAAATAGGTTTCATGAAAATTTATAGTATTACTTGCATCCTACTACAATGCATACTATTTACATATTAATAGATATCATCTTATTTTACAATAAAAAAACATTTTACATAATCACTTATTATCAACATAATTCTACCAAAAACTACTTATCTATAAAATATAAGTTAGTATAACACTAGCAAATATTCTTGTCATTAAAATTACATTAAACCTTTTCATTAATAATTTAGCTAGCTTAAAGGTTGACAATAAATATAATACCTATTAAAATATTTAAATAGCAGTTAGGAGGAATAACATGAAAAAAAGATTGATGTCGATTGGTATTCTACTACTTGCCTTGGTAGTAAGCTATTTTGGGTATACACTAGACCCTTTTTTGTTAAATAATGATGAAAATGTTAGTCATGAAGATGCATTTGAAATTGAAGGTGTAATTGATAATGAAGAGCATAACGATAACGTCGATAATAAAACTTATACCCTTTATCAATTTCGTAATCAGTACTTATTAGAATCACATTATGAAAAACATAAAGATGAATTTGGTGATATTACTATGGATGAATACCTAGATGGTGCGAATGATCTCATTAACCAAGTCTCAGACTCTGTACTATCTAAGTTAGAGGACGATGGGGACTACCTTTTTTATAATACTGATACAATGGAATTTGGAGTATTATCCTCTGATGGATATATTAGAACCTATTTTATTCCAGAAGATGGAATCAAATATTTTAATCGTAAATAACAAGTACAAGGAGTACTTCATGAAATATAAATGTCCATGTTGTGATCAATATACCTTAGAACATCCAAGTGGTTCCTATGATATATGCCCTATATGTTTTTGGGAGGATGATAAGATGCAATTAGAAAATCCCAATTATTCGAGTGGCGCCAATCGTATTAGTTTAGTAGAAGCTAGAAAGAATTATACGCTAGGGATCACTATCAAACAAAAGAAAAAGCCCCTATAGTACTCTTTGTGACCTATCACATCATACTATAAGGGCTAATATTTTATTTGAACTAGCTATGTATTGGCTTATCTTTCGTTCTATGTTTTCTTTCCCTATCATACATTTCCCAATAGACTCTCTTTTCATTGTATTGACTTCTACCTTCTAATTCTTGCGCTGGATATCCTATATACGCCATTCCAAAAGGTACTACATAATCAGGAATATTAAGTATCTTTCTTAAGTGTTTTATTCTTGTGTCTACTGGATAGATACCAATCCAAACAGTTCCAAGACCAATATCAGTTCCAGCAAGTAGGATGTTTTCCATTGCAGCACTACAATCTTGAACCCATTGTTCTTTATCCGCACCTTTTAATGATAACTTCATATTACCACACACTAAGATCGCAGCTTGTGCATTATATCTTGCAAATATAAGGTGTTTCTTTAATTCTTCTAAGGTCTCTTGTTCCGTAATTACAACAAACTCCCATGGTTGTGCATTCACTGCACTTGGAGCTGAAAATCCAGCTTTTAATAAGCATTCTAATTTTTCTTTTTCAACAGGAGTATCTAAAAATTTACGTATACTCCTTCTCTTATATATTGCATCAAGAGTTTCCATAATGTCATCCTTTCAAAAGAATTAGAGTTCATTTATTTATTGTAATATAATTGTCAAAAAAGAACAAGTAGAACATCCTAACATCCTATCCTATAAAAGTTATCATATTATGTAAATTTTGAATCTAATTTAAATTCTTCTAACATTTTACATAGCGTATCTGCTTGTGATACAAATTCATCACTCATTTTATAGCTTTCTCTTGCGTATTCAGTATTTTGATAAACCATATTATTTAAACTTTTAGCATGTAATAGAATTTCTTCAAGTTGTGTATTTTCCAGAATTGCTGCTGAATGAATTGTCTCAACTACATCTTTTGTAACTCTTGCAGATTCCATTATGTTTATAAATTTTATTTCTGTATCTTTTACAACAAGTGAAGCATCTTGAATGGCTTCGATGCAATTGTTTACTAAATCTGCTGTTGATTTCGTTGCATTAAAACTCTTACTTGCTAATTTTCCTATCTCAGTTGCTACAACATGAAATCCTTTACCTTGTTCTCCTACTCTTGCAGCTTCAATGGATGCATTTAGTGATAAAAGATTCGTTTGTTCTGCTATTTCTTCGATAAAATCCATAACTTCTACTATTTTTTTAGTATGTATCGTAATAGAATCCATTACATTGACGATAGCTTTAACATATTTTTCTCCTTCTAAGGCTTTTTCTTGCATGTCTGAAGAAAATTCTTTTACATAGCTAGCATTTTTTGAATTTTTATTAACCTGCTGAACAATATCATTAATTTTACTTGTTAATAATGAAATCGATTCTCCTTGGTCTATAGCCC
>JAFAEB010000386.1 GCA_023424235.1 Bacillota bacterium | reverse complement strand
TAATAAGGTGTTGTATCATGCTGACAGGGTCAGCATGAATAATTCAGGTTAAATTATCTAAAGAAAAAATATAATTTAAGAAGATTGAAATTGATTGATTCGGTTATTAATCTCAGTATCTTTATTAAAGAAAAGGTTATCCCCCACCTTTTCTTTACTTTGCACAATAACTAACTACAGCGAAATAATATTTACATTATTCCACCACCAAAGTTTACACCTACCATTTTATAAAGTTTCCGATTATATATATTTAGGATTCAGAGTTCATTTTTATTTCAATTTGAATCATTAAATCATTGTTGATACAATACTTTGATTATTTAGAGAAAATCTGACATATAAAATAGGAGGTAAAGTTGATTAAAGCTTCTAAGTATTTAAGATTATTAAAGAGGATCTTGATAAAATTATAAAAGGTGATGATAGTAAAAGTTTGAAAATCTAAATAATTCAGTTTTTACACCAAATGGAATGTACCATTTCTTCTTAACACCATCGTATTTTGCGCTAAGCAAATGTACAATTTCCTTTTGTTTGTAAGATACTTCTAAATATGTACGTTTTTCATTTGAATTATAGCATCCCAACAAAGCATCCAATTCAACTACTGTTTTCGTTGTAAAACAGGCTCTGCTATCTCCTGTTATTCTTACTAATCTACATATCAAGTCACTTTTTCTTGTATACATTTATTTTTTTCTCCTTATATATGGAACCATATTTACAGTATTTCATTCTCTTGAATATTTTCTATAACAATTTTAATTCTTTCACCTAATTTAATTAATAGATTAATACATAAAATTGCCTTTAGAGAATGTTCTTTTGTTCCGTAATTTAGTTGATCACCATGACATATCTTATTCCTTAAGGGTTGGTGTTTCCATCTGTCTTTACTTTCTGATGATGACAATATCTCTTCTTTAAAATATTCTACTATAATCTCATTTACTATGCGTCCTTTATCTTGAATAAAAGCTAGTTGTATTAACTTCCCTTTTTCACTATCAATTCTATCAATTTTATACTCTTCAGCTAGAACACGTTTGCTTTCATTACTTATTTCTATTTCTTTGCATTCTATATAATTATAAATATCTATTACCACACCATATAATTGGCACATCATTATAGTTGTGCACGCGTAATAATAATCCTTTTGATGTAGTTCTATCGCTTCTCTCAAAATAGGTAATCTATCTCTTTTTATACAATTTGATGTTTCCCATTGCTTAAACATCTCGTTTAAATAATCTTCATTTACATATTTATAAATAACCTGTTCGATTTTATCGATATCATCTTTATACTTTATTATTTCTTTTTTAAAATCATCAGATTCAAGAAATAATGGATACTTTAATTTACGCATTAACATTATGTAGTTAATATTTAAGATTACATCAGAGCTTATTATAAGATCTGGTAACTTTATATATGCTAAATTACTATTAAGTACTTGTCCGATTTTATTTATTTTATCTAGAGTTTCCTTGATTATTGCATTGGAACTAAACATTGTTTCGTTAACTTTATTAAAGATTTCATTATTGTTTCTATCCATATTTCCCCCTATAGAATGTCTAAAATAATATACATTATTGAAGTTTGCATAATTTATTATAGCAATATTAATACTCGTTATAACTCTTACTTCTATAGCCTGTCATAACATTTGGAAAAAACTCTACTTCATCAAGTAATAGAATTTGTATTGTGGTACTTTCTGGTATTCCATTAAATCTGATTTAGCATTAGATGTTAGAATCCTCTTCGCCTTCAATTAATTGACCATCTTCATCATTATCCTCTTTGGTATGTTTAAACAACTCTATAGAAAGATCTTTAGGAGATATAAAAGTATTTAACTCAAATAAAGAATGAATAGAAGAACTAAAGGTTTCAAACGCTATTGAAATGTTCTTCGATATGACCTCGTTAATATTATACTGTTTAGAAGCTGGTAAAAGTTCTTCTAAAGACTTAGTATATTCTTCAATACGCTTTGTTATACTGGCCATAGATATTGCGAGACTCTCGCCATTCTTCTTAGAAAAGTCTTTACTTTCTGTTATGGAAATAGCTGATTTAACAGCTTTATTGAATTCATTCATAGCCTTATTACAGATTGCATACTCTGCTTGATAAAAAAACTTACAGTGTGCAATACTGTTTCGACTTCTGCGAATTTCTTCTAATAACGATTGTATACTATCAACCTGCATTTTGTCTGCGAAAAATCTTTCCCAATCGCTTCTTGGTGTGATTTCTGTAAATGCTTTTCTTAATTCATCATCGGTAAGTTTTGAAAGATCTTCGTGCTTATTCAGAAAGTCATTTTTTATACTTTGGTCGAAGTCTGTCCAATGAGGTGTAAAAAGCATTTGTTGTATATCGACAAACTCCATTGAATAAAAAAATTTTTGCAAACGTTCAATTTCTTTTCTTTCTTCATTTCCTTTTGCTTGAATAACACCTTTTATCTTATTCTGCAAGTCATCGCTAATAGTCATCTGGTAGTAGTCGAGCCCAAAGTTCACAACGTAGATATTAAATAAAAGTTTACGTAAATTCCGCTCCATTTCGTTTAGTTTGGGATATAATTTGTTGCAATAGTATTCGGAAATAGAATCATAAGAAACAATCGAAATATAATTTTTGCAAATCTCTGAATTCACGATGGCTGCCTGTATAAATTCTAATCCTTTAATAATTAGTGTCTTACTCTTGCCTGTTACAGCTACATCAAGATAATACTTTTCGACGACTTTGTGGATGAGAAAGTTGGCTTCTATGCCGTTTCCATCAAAATCAATAGTGTAGGTGTACTCGGTAAGAAAAAAATTATTAAGCCTTGGTGCTTTTACAGCACTGGAAAAAACGCTTTGAAAATGAGAAATAAAACTATGCTCAACATATATCACTCTATCTTTTTTTTTATTTGGAGAATCTTTCTTCATGTAAGGATTGGGTATGAAGATATAACTGTTTTGAAGTTGCATATTCGAACCACCTTTCTTCCAGTAACGTTCTTTTAATGGAATATTGTCTATGTACAATAACTCCAGTTCTTTAACATCTATTTCAGTTCTTAATACTTTGATATATAATAACTATAATTTAGAAACTAATAACGCTGTATTATAATCATAGGAGCTCAACTATTACAAGAATGATTCCACCTAAATCTAATTACTAAATTATATCATTGCAGAAAGATAATATCTACCATTTTATTACATAAGAACTTAAATATTTAGTTTTCATTGTAGATTTGTATGTAGTTACATAGTAATTGAACTCAATTATTCTCTATATATTATACTATATAGAGAAATATTGTTGTTCTTCTTTGTAAATACCAATTTAAATTAATGTATAGATAGTTAGTCGAAATTATAAATAGTCTATATTGATTAATCTATATACAAAATGTAACATATAGACAAACTGTATTAACATAGAATTGAATGATTAAAATAATGCTAAGGTGATTTTATGGGAAAATTTATTGTACATAATTACTTTAAAGGACAAGAACCACAAAAAAGAAAAATTGAAGTGATTAAGATATTGATAAAAATACTAGAAAATAAAAAATAATTAAATATACAAGTTTAGATATATATATCATTGTTGATAAAATACTTGGATTACTGAGAGAAAATCTGACAATTGAAATAGGAGGTAAAGTTGGTTAAAGCTGCTTTGTATTTAAGACTATCTAAAGAGGATCTTGATAAAATTATAAAAGGGGATGACAGTGAAAGTATTAAAAATCAAAAATCATTATTAATAGATTATGCTGAAGCTCATAGTATGCTAGTTTATAAAATATATTCAGATGATGATTTTTCAGGTGCTGACAATGAAAGACCTAGTTGGAATGAAATGATTAAAGGTGCAATGAATAAAGAATTTGATATAATTCTTTGTAAAACACAATCACGTTTTGCTAGAAGTTTAGAAGTTGTTGAAAAATATATAAATGGCTTATTTCTTGAATGGGGAATTAGATTTATAAGTGTTGTTGATGGGATAGATAACTGGAATAAAGGAAGTAGAAAAACAAGTCAGATAAATGGATTGGTTGATCAATGGTATTTGGAAGATATATCTGAAAGCATTAAAGCAGTCTTTGAAAGTAAGATGAAGGATGGACTTTTTTTAGGTGGATTTGCACCTTATGGGTATAAGAAAGATCCTAATAATAAATATAAACTTATCATTGACGAAGAAGCTGCTGAAGTTGTTAGAAAAATATTCAAATTATATCTAAAAGGGCATGGTGCTAAGCAAATATGCAATATACTTACAGAAGAAAAAATTCCTACACCAACACAGTATAAAGAGTCACAAGGTTTATCTTATAAAAATCCTAATTCAACATTTTCTACTACTTATGGAACATGGGGGGTATCCACAATTAAAAGGATTCTAACCAACCGTACATATATTGGTGATGTAGTACAAGGGATGGAAAAAAAGGCAAGTTATAAATCTAAGAAAAAAATAAAAGTACCAGAAGAAAAATGGATAATAGTAGAGAGCTGTCATGAACCTATTATAGATATTAAAGATTTTACTGCTGTAAAAGAAGCATTAAAAACAAAAAGAACTGTCTCTAAAAATCAACTAGGTGAAAAGAAATGTCACTGTTTTGCAGGGAAAGTAAGATGTTTAGATTGCCATAATCTAATGGTTAAGTCAAATGGTAATAGCTTAGATACTACATATTTAAGGTGTCAACTATCATCTAAAACAAAGCAAAAACAGTGTACTCCACATTCTATACGGTTCACGAAATTAGAATCTATTGTTTCAGAAGAGATTCACAAATTAATAAATGAAATTTTAGATGAAGACCTTGACATAACAGTGGTTAAAGAATTCATATCGAAAGATAGTATAGAAAAACATATAAACAAATTAACTAAAGAAAAGAAAAATATAGAATACAAGAAGAAAGAGATCATATCTACTTTTAAATCTCTGTATCTTGATAAAACAAAAGGTTTAATTACAGAAGATATGTTTGTAAAATTAAGTAAATACTTTCAAAAAGAAATTGATAATTTTGATGTTAAAATTAAAGTGATTGATTCCGAAATAATAGAAAATCAGAAAATACAAGTGTATTATACTAATATTAGAGAAATGGCTAAGAGGCATCAAGATTTTACTAGATTAACATCTGAAGTGGTTAATCATTTTATTTCTTACATCGAAGTAGGAGAAAAAGATATAGAAGATGATGTTGTTAATATAAACATCCATTGGAAAGTATAAATTACTGCGATTTCAACTACGGAACCCATGTTGCTGGAATAGCAGCAGGAAATGGAAGAGCTAGTGCAGGTAGATATCGTGGTGTTGCGTCTCAAGCTGAATTATTAATTGTAAAACTTGGAAGCTCTGTAGGTGATTCTTTTCCAAGAACAACACAATTAATGCAAGCGATTGATTATTCTGTAAAGAGAGCAATTGAACTAAATATGCCACTAGCCATCAATATTAGTTTTGGCAATAATTATGGTGCTCACGATGGGACCTCTCTTCTTGAAAATTATATATCTGATATCGCTAATAGATGGAAATTGAACATAGTTATTGGGACAGGAAATGAGGGAGCGGCAGGGATGCATGCTGGTGGTATTTTAAGTAAAACATCAAGTTCACCAAACATTGTTGAAATAGCGGTTGGACAATATGAATTCTCATTTAATTTACAGATATGGAAGAATTTTTACGACCAATTTGATATAACTTTAGTCTCTCCGGGTGGTGTTAGAGTTGGCCCTATACCAGAACGACTAGGATCACAACAATTTTATATCGGCCAAACACAGATTCTTATATACTATGGTGAACCTCAACCCTACAGTAGTCAGCAAGAAATATATATTGAATTCATACCTCGAAATACTTATGTTGAATCAGGTAACTGGTCAGTTGAATTAACTCCAAGAAATATAGTCGTTGGTAACTATGATTTATGGCTTCCATCAGGAGGTACATTAACACCTAATACAAAATTTTTAAGACCATCAGAGGCCACAACCCTAACGATACCCTCTACTGCCTTAAGAGCTATCTCAGTTGGAGCTTATAATGCATATACGGATGCCCTTGCTTTCTTTTCTGGAAGGGGCTATCCAAGAAACAATACAGCTGTAAAGCCTGATTTAGTGGCTCCAGGTGTTAATATTACTTCCTGTGCACCTGGCGGAGGATATACTAGTA
>JAFAEB010000311.1 GCA_023424235.1 Bacillota bacterium | reverse complement strand
GTTTTATACACCTAAAATGTTTCGTAAATCATTTTAATTGTATACTTTGAACAAATATCACTTGAAATTAGAATTTAAAACGCTATTTATACTGTGCCTTTTTATTATTTTATGCACTATTCCTAGTTTTTTATATCCATATAATTAATCTAAATTCACCTTAATTTTTAGTCTTATAAGACTAACTATGCATTTACTAGACATCTTATAACTAGGTATCTTCCCAAGATTTTTATTAATCCAATATACTAACATCCTCACGGAGTGTTTTTATTTCATAAGAGGTTATTTCCTTTGAAGGAACAAAGAGTCTTCCATAATTTACCATGAAACAAAAAAAGACTACTACCTACCATCTAATAAAAGTTTTCACCTCCATTAAATGGTATTGTAGCAGTCTAATATTTTATCTTATATTCTTTATGATATATTAACGATTACGAATCGATGATTCACGTATAATTACTTCTGTATTAATAATAACTATTTCTTTCGGTAAATCCATATTCTCAATTCGCCACATTAAGTGTTGCACTAATCTTCTACCCATTCTTTGATTACCAATATGAACTGTAGTTAGAGGTGGAGATAATAACTCTACTCCCTCTTTATCATCAAATCCAGTAACTGCAACATCTTCTGGAACTTTAATTCCTTTATAATTTAACCAATACATCACGTCTTTTGCAATGTCATCATTGGCACACACGATCGCTTCTGGCATACTTGGCATTTTATCAATAACTGCTTTTACCTCGTCTAGTTTATAATACCTATGAGGTACATGTTTATTAAAGATAAATCTCTCATCAATCTCTATTCCATGCTTATTAAGCGCAGCTATGTAACCATTAAATCGATCTTCCATCGTTCTACAATATGTAGTATCACCAATAAATGCTATCTTTTTCATTCCTTGATTAATTAGATGCTCTGTTAAGATTTTGGTGCTATTTCCACCTTCAAAAATAACCACATCACCTAAATATGCAATATCATGCACATTACTAGGTCCATCTAAGAATACAACCGGAACATCCTTCTTAATAATAAGTTCAAGATAAGAGTTACTAAATACACTTAATATAATAATACCACTCATATCCGATTGCATATCTAAAGGAAGAACATGATTTGCTTCATCTTCTTCACTGATAAAGTTAAATTGTAGTCTACAATTGTTTTTATTTAATTCATCAGATATACCCATGATGATACGATTCCAAAATGTGGACAGCTCTCTTCTTGCAAATACAACGACTGTCCTTGTCTTTTCTAACCTATCCTTAATCTTAAATTCATTTAGAACAATAGGTGATAATTTTGTATATCCCATCTCATATGCTTTTTTAATAACTACATATCTAGTTTCATACGCAACCGTATCACTATTATTTAGTGCCTTTGCTACGGTATTTCTAGATAAATTTAACTCTTTTGCTACATCTTGTATCGTTATCTTCTTCACAGTGTCACCTCGTCATGTGTTAGCTTTTGCACAATAAATATAAATATTCTGCAAATATATATAAGCATATTTCTTACATTATAAATTTACATCACCTTATAAAATATGTCAATTACTATTTTCCTCTTTCCCTGCTATTACCATCCACTTACAAGTTATTTCTCTCCTATTAGCTATTAATAAGTAATATTTCTATGTATTTTCTAATAATTTTAATAGAATCATTATTATTTTAACCATATTTTAACTTGACGATCCTCACTAATAATTATAAACTTAAATAGTAAAGTAAATATTGGTTATAATAATTTAAAATGTAATGGAGGGTTATCATGGGTATATTAACAAGATTCAAAGACATCATGTCAAGTAACATTAATGCTTTGTTAGATAAGGCAGAAGATCCAGAAAAAATGATCGATCAATGCTTAAGAAACTTAAACCAAGACCTTGGTAAAGTAAAATCTGAAACTGCTACAGTAATGGCAGAAGAACAAAGAGCAAAACGTGCTCTCGAAGAATGCAACGAAGAAATAAATAAAATGCAAGCATATGCAATCAAAGCATTAGAAGCTAATAATGAAGGCGATGCTAGAAAATTTTTAGAACAAAAAGCTTCTCTTTCATCTAAATTAAAAGGCTATGAAGAAGCTTATAACCTAGCTCATTCTAATGCAGTTCATATGAGAGAGATGCATGACAAGTTAGTTTCTGATATTAATGAATTAGAATCTAGAAGAGATATGATTAAAGGTAAATTAGCTGTAGCAAAAGCGCAAGAGAGAATTAACAAAATGACCTCCTCTGTTGTAAGCGCAAACGATTCTATGGCTAGCTTTAATAAATATGAAGAAATGGCGGATAAAGCCCTTGACAAAGCAAATGCTATGGCAGAACTAAATCGCACTTCCGAGGAAATGTCTCTTAAAGATTTAACTAAGAAATATGAATCTGAAACAAACATTGACGATGAACTAAATGCATTAAAAAACAGTCTTAACAAATAGTAATATTTATATAAAATTATCTTAAGAATAGCGGCAGTTGTCTGTCCGCTATTCTTACAATGTCTAATAATATTAGGGCAAAGGAGTTCATATATGGTAGTACAATATAAATGCCCAAATTGTGGAGCTGATATGGCATTTGATAGCAAATCAGGAAAACTCCATTGTGATAGTTGTGGTAACAATGAAAATGTAGAATCCATTCCAAAGAGCAATATTAGCTACAAAAAAACCGATTCATCACAAAAATACTTTGAAGAAAATGAAGCACATGAATACAAATGTAACAACTGCGGTGCAGTCCTTATTACAGATGCACTGACAAGTGCTACAACCTGTAATTTCTGTGGTGCTGGAGTAGTTTTGTCCGACAGGTTAACTGGTAGTTTAGCTCCTTCTATGATTATACCATTTAAAATAAGTAAAAACCAAGCCATGGAAGCCTTTAAAACATGGTGCAAAAAAGGATTATTAACACCAAAAGGCTTTATGAACGCCAATCGAATCACAAGTATTACAGGATTATATGTACCATTTTGGCTATATGATTTAGATTGTGATGGAGAAGCAAATGCTACTTGTACGAAAGTTAGGACTTATGAACAAGGGGATTACATAGTTACAGAAACAAGTTACTTTGATGTGTATCGCCGTGTTAATTTACATTATGATTTAGTACCACAAGATGCTTCTGAAAAAATGGATGATTTATTAATGGAGAAGCTAGAACCCTTTCATTACAATGAAATAAAAGACTTTAACATGCCCTATCTTGCAGGTTTTATTGCAGAAAAATATAGTTATGATGATAAATCCTTATTTGATCAAGTAAAAGAAAAGGTGCGTCACTATGTTGAGAGCTATATTCATACAACCATACTAGGTTATACAACTACAACCTACACAAGAAAGAATATAAAAATAAATCCAAAACAGGCCCATTATGCACTATTTCCTGTTTGGATGGTATGCTATGATTACAAAAAATCAGAGCATATATTCGCCATGAATGGCCAGACTGGTAAAATCGTTGGAAAACCTCCACTTAGCAT
>JAFAEB010000288.1 GCA_023424235.1 Bacillota bacterium | reverse complement strand
CATCACAGCTGCTAGTAATTGCACCGATATTTGGACGTGCGGTATCCTCCATTTGAATCCTCATAACGGTATCACCTTCATTTAAAACTGGATATTGAATCCCTTCCCATCTTGCTTCAACTCCTTGATTTTTAGCGTCAGAAAGCCAGTTTGTCATCTGTCCCATACTTGTTATTGTAATACCAACTTTATTATTTAGTGCCTTTGTACGCATACCTGCATCATCAAGTGTCAAGGTATCTGTATCAATTAATCCATCCATATACCATTTGTTTAATTGTGCCATGTAATCCTTCCAGCCAGTAGAAGCCATTGAGAACATAATTTTATCATTATCAAGGTAGAAAAGCTCATCTGCTGTAGTTGCAAAGGAACCTGCTGTGCTATAAGTACCTGCAAGCCCAGGATTCATTCTGTTCTTTATAGAAAATGCAAATTTTGCACCATACTTATCATGGAAAGTTCGAATTACATTATCCCAGTCTGCTATTGTAACTGGTACCTCTAAACCACATTCTTCTAACCAATCCATACGCACTACCGGACCGGTAAATACTGCACCCCATTCCTCTTCTCTAAAAGCACCAAAGCCATATAATCTTCCACTATCAGATGTTACTGATCTAAGATAGTTCGGATTATTTTGAAGGAAGTTCCAATAATTTGGAGCCAGATCTGGTATTAGATCAGTTAAATCCCTAAGGATACCATCATCCATATACTGATCTGCATTGTTTTTAAGATTATAAATAATAATGTCAGGAAGTTCTGTACTTGCAAGCATTAGATTGAAAGAATCTCCCGAATTGCTACCTGCTGTTGGGAAAATCCAATCCACTTCGATACCTGTGTTCTCGGCAAGGCCAATGTGAAAGGGTGACTCCGTAAAGCTTGTGTAGGCTTTATTCGGTGCCATAATATTGGACCAAATTGTTAGTTTCTTATCTGTTTTAACAGGATATACAGGGGCATCTTCAATTTGTTCTTTTTCTCCACTTGCCTTTTCTTTCTCATCTGTAACCTTTTCTACATTCTTTGTAATACTGTCAGAAGAAGTTGTTTCTCCTCCCTTACTGCATCCTGTAACCCCACCTATTAAAGTAAGCATTAACAAGATTGCTGTTAACTTTTTCATGAAACCTTTTTTCATAAAACATTTCCTCCAATCATTATATAAATTAATGGTAGCTTATCTAACAAAGAAAAGTTCTGTTTGCTAAGCTATGCATTTATCTTATATAGATTTGTATATTATGTCTATTTTCAATAATGAAAATGGCTTGCTTATATTGAAAATTAATGTTGCTTATTTCTATAATTGATTGCTTATTTATAAAAATCAAGCTATTTTCATAATATTTTTGTTGTTTTTGCATAATTTTGCATATATAATAATATTACCACTTAAAGGAAATTTAAAAAAGGAGAAGTATCAATAATGAAGAAATTATTTTTTAGTAACTTTATTTCTCGTAAGAGTTTCTTTTTTAGATTTATGTATTCCTATCTGCTTGTACTCTTGATTCCCTTCTCCACCATCCTGATTATGAGTTGGCATGCACAGAAGGCCATACAAGACGAAATCATAAGCGCAAATACAAGTCGTCTGAATCAATTTGTCAACATCATTGATTCAGAATTGGGCAATATGATAGAAAAAGCCTACCAAATACGAAACAGTAAAATTGTCCGAAGACAGGTACTTAATGACTCTACGAAATCTGAATCTGCTTATGATATTTATGCAACAAAAAAATATCTCAATGAGCTTCCTACGGATGAATTTTCAGATGTCTTTATTTATCTTTCCAAGAATGATCGCATCATATCTGCTATTAATTCCAGTCTGGTTAGTAGGGAATATTATGATACCTATTATCAGAATATCGATAAGAGCCTTCCTGATACAAAGAATAATTATGATGCCTTTTATAAGACATTGCGTCCTAGTACGCCATTTCCGCATCTAGCTTCCTTTGGCTCCAATCCATCCTCACCTTCTCTTTGTGTAATATTATCTGCAAATTATTCCACGAACCAAAGGGTTGGAGATGTAACCGTGGTTCTTGTCATTCTACCTGAGTTGTTAAATAGGATTGTTACGAATGCCTTATATCAAGACGAAGGCTCTATCTTAATTTATAATGCAGATAATGAGCTTCTCATGTCCACAAAACAAGAAGAGCTAAACATTGATTTATCAAAATATACTGGTAACAGCGATAATATCTATTATGATGTATTAAATGGCGAAGAGTATATCGTGCAATTATTACAATCTGAGGTATTAAATTGTACTTACCTTTCACTCATCCCAAGTCAAACCTTCTGGGAAAAGCATACTGGCCTTAGAACCATTAGTACGATTAGTATTATCCTTAGTATGCTTGTAAGTATTGTACTATCTTGGTTACTTGCAAGACGTAGCTTTTTACCGATTCATTCTATTGTACATACCATTGGAAACAAATCAGATTTTAAGTACGACTTAAAAAAGAAAAGTGAACTGGACTTTATTAAAGAAGTACTGGTTAATACTTTTACTGAAAATGATATGTTAAGTCACAAACTAAAGAACAGCAGCAATAGTTTATTTGAAAAATATATACTCCATGCGATGCAAGGAACACTGCCTAATAACAAGTTTTTTGATAGTGAAATGAAGCAGCTTAAACTCAATTTTACATCTGATTATTTTAACCTTTTAATCATTCATATCGATGAGGTAAATGAAAGGATTACTGGACCTCTTGGTGGTCATGAAGGACAACGTATACTCTCCTTTATCGTAGGCAATGTGATGCAGGAGTTATGCGCCGTTTCCCATTTAGGATTTATCATTAATTTGTTGCCAGGTGAATATGCAGTCATACTTAATTTCTCCAATAGCACCCCTTTAAGCAATCGTACCGAAGAAGCTCTTCAAATTGGTCATACGTTTCAAAGTTATGTGAAAGAGAATTTTGATATTTTATGCACAATATCACTTGGTAATCCAGTGGAAGGAATTGAACATCTTAATATTTCCTATCAGCAAGCTCTTTCTGCCATGGAATACCGCTATCTGATTGGAAAAGGTAGCATCATCCCTTATCAAGATATTACTATGAAAAAGTTTTCCTATAGTAATGCATTTAATTCTAAAAACACCATGATACTAATTCAGTATGTAAAGGAAAATGGGGATGGAGATTTTATTGAGATTATGGGTCGAATCATTGAGAATTCAGGGATTGACTGCAATTCTTCCCTGTGTGTAATACAGTGCTTTAAATATGATTTGATCAATACCATAAACAAAATTATATACGAAATTGGTGCAATAGATTTGGAGAAGCAGAATAACTTTATGCAAACTCTAATTCATGCTGAAACCTTTGAAGAGTTTCAGGAGGTTTTTAAGGCATGTATACTTCAGTTAAAAAAATTCAATCAGGAAAACAAAGAACGATTTACCATTTGTGATAAAGCAGAAAAGTTAATTCATGAATGCTACATGGATATCAATTTAAATAACAGCATTATTGCAGACAAACTAAATATCTCTCCATCTTACCTTTCCAAGTTGTTTCGTAATGAAAAGAATGTTAGTCTCTTAGATTATTTATATAAGGTTCGATTATCCTATGCAAAGAATTTTTTGAAAGAGACTGACCTAACCGTGGAGGAAATTGCTTTAAAAACAGGTTTTATAAGCAATAGTGCATTGATAAAAGCCTTCAACAAATACGAGGGTATTACTCCTGGATCCTATCGGCGACTGATCAATTAATTTAAAAAACGCCCGAACCACTCAGTGAAGCGACTTCCAATCATTAGATTTTTATATCTAACCTTTGGGGTCTTAACAAGAGCTTGGGCGTTTTAATTCTTAGTAATCATAATTATATTTATGATTATGAGAGAAGTTTTATTAATTCCTTATAAGCCATCTCATAAGCAGTAGCACCGTCTGACATTTTTTTCTTAACCACAGCATTTTCAAGGTTCTTTAGCTGTGAAAAATCCACCAAATGTGGCTCCAAGCTTAAAAATCCCTGATATCCTTCTTTCTCTAAGGCTGCAAATATCTTAGATAGATTACCATCTCCATGTCCTGGTAATACCACCTCTCCATCCGATTGTTTTGCATCTTTTACATGTACATAAGTAATATAAGGCTTTAACATCTCATAGGCCTTTAGCGTATCATCACCACACTGTATAAAATTAGCGAAATCAAAGATACACTTAAAGTTTTCACAACAAAATTCCTCCATCAGATTCCTACACCTGTTTGCGCTATCCCCATAGATCTCTTTTTCATTCTCATGAAGCAGTACCACATCTTGTTCTTTCGCATACTCAACCATCTGTCTCATACGTTTAAATACTTCACCTTGATACTGATCTGCGTTCTCATCACTTGGAATAAAAAAGCTGAACATACGGATATATCTGGTATCTAGCTCTTTCGCTAGTGAAACTACATGTTTAAATAATTCATAATGTGGTTCAAAAGGATTTGTAATCGGTATTTTCCCAATGGGTGAGCCAAGGGCAGAAACCTTTATACCTGATGCATCTAGCTTCCTTTTTACTTCTCTTATCTGCTCTATACTGTAATCTGCAGCACCTAGACCATCAGCACTACGAAATTCCATATATTTTTGTCCTAGCTTTTGTAATATCTGAATCTGAACATCCAGTTCCTTATGAATTTCATCTGCAAAACCGGATATTTTACTTTTTTGTAGTAGCATAGGTAATTCTCCTTTATTCTTTATTCATATAGGAAACTAGTAAGACTAGGAATTCTCCTCTTCATCCCAGCTTTGTTCCCTTCCACTTCTTGCAGCTTTATAAATGAGAAGCATCAGACGAATGGTATCCTCTACTCCCTCTAAATCTTGTAAAAATCTTCGCTTATTCATAATACTGTCATAAAAATCTTTGATGCAATCTTCATGACCTGATCCCCAATAGCTCTTTCCAAAACCTACTTTATGATCGATATCTATTGTCCTATTACTACCATCAGGCAGGTAGCATTGAAGGGCCATATCTTCCATACGAATACGCATATTTTCACATTCTAGTTCGATAAATGGCGCTGAATTTACCACATAGGATGTGGTTGTATAAAAGTTGACTCTTGATTCCTCGTAGGTAATATACGCTGATAATGTGTCTTCTACTTCAATTTTCTCCTTCAGGTGATGGTTTGTCATCATCGCATCAATCGTCTTTGGCGTATCTGTGACAAAATAATGAAGAAGATCCAAGGTGTGAATTGACTGATTAATTAAGGCTCCACCTCCCTCTGTATGAAGCTTACCTCTCCAGTCACTCTGTGAATAATACTCCTCATCTCGATTCCATGTTACGATTCCCCTTGCACCTAGAATTTTACCAGTTTCACCTGAGGCCAACATTTCTTTTACTTTAATTACACTTGGATTGTATCTATTCTGAAAACAAAATCCTAACCTTTTACTCGTTTTTATGTTTTTTAATTGTTCAAGTTGAGGGAAACTAATTACAGGAGGCTTCTCCATAAATACATTTACATCATGTTCCAATCCATAGATTGCCATTGGAGTATGTAAATAATGTGGAGTACAGATA
>JAFAEB010000264.1 GCA_023424235.1 Bacillota bacterium | reverse complement strand
TACTTATACTCGCCTATGATAAACCAATTACACTTTTAGAGCTTGCAAAAGCAATTGGCATAACAACAACATACATTGAACCAATTGTTGATAGGTTGGTAGACGGTGAACTTATGAAACGTGTTTCTGATAAGGTTTACACAGATTTTATTATTTACAATGAAAATGATAGAACTGCTAATCTAGATTTAGAAAAAGAACTTGCAGCTATGCTATACAGAAGTATTTGGGTTGAACTACAACTTGGCTTAGATGAGCTTCGTGAGCAGGATTTCTACAAAGAACAGGGTGTGACGAAGCAAATTAAACTTGAAAGCTTTTTTGTAATAAGGACAATTCAAAACGCTGTTAATAGTGTACGTAATGAAGCTTGTGGAGGAATCCTTCCTTTTAATCTATACCCAGAACGACCAAACGGTGGAAAATGGTATGCCATGGGGAGTCGCTATCCAGGGAGTTATAATTGGAATGAAAGCACATATCAGAAGTATTATATCAGTGGTGAAGCCTGCAATTCATTGCAAAACTATTGTGGGCTAAAGGAAATTGTACTGTGTGAATACGATAGTGAGCTTGGGAAAACACATCAAGGGTATTGTAGCTTAAATCATATGAATTATAGTATGAGTGGAATTGATGTAATGAAGATGCACTATGCTATATATTTGGGCAAGGAAGAAGACTTGCCAATTATCAATCTTCACTGCTTCGATAATATACAAGGCTTTCAATATCTTAATTTTCTTCGTAAGGATGATAATGCAAGGGTAGTTGTTGATATACCTGTTATTTCTATGGCAGAACGATGGAGGATATATGAGATTAGTGAAAAGTTTAGTAACATCATAGCTAAGAAGTATCACTCAGAATTTATGAAGCTAATGCAAAATAAAGTGAAGGTGCCTAAACATCTGACTTCTGTTCCAGATTTTCAAAAATTAATGCATTGTTGTTCTACATTCCCTATGCAAGTTATATTAAGAGGAAAAAAGGATGGATTATTTCTTAAAGAACACAATTTCGATAATTATCCAGTACCAGCTATTTTCATTGCTATAGAAAAGTAGTTTATAGGAACAATATTATAAAAGTGAAATAATAAAAAGCATAGTATATATTTCAAAACTAACTGTTTATGACCTAAGAGTTTAAACAGTTAGTTTTTTATGATTTAGAACAATAAAAAATTGAACGATAGGTAATAATAAAATGTAGTCACATAAACGTAATAATTATTAACATTCCTTAATGGTAATAGAAAAAGATATTAGCTATAATATATGTATAAAATTTACTTAGGAGGTTGTAAGATATGAATCATATCCGCATTAACAAGAGAATAGTTATTACACTGCTTTTCTCTATTACAATATTACTTTTTTCTGGATGTTCAAAGAATACAGATATATCTAATAGTTTAGATAACACTTTACCTACTAAAAACGAACCAACAGCTACACCAACCATAGATGATGAGAATAGCGGTTTATCGAATGATACAAATGACCCTGAAAATACATCCAATCCATATACAATGTCAAGCTATACAGAGGCAGCAAACGATAACAGTTCCATTAGTATTCAATACCCTGTTTTTTCTGGTGATGACTATAAAAATCTTAATGCTATGATATATAATAAAGCAGTAAGCATAGGTCAACTTGATCCTGATGTATTTTCAGAAGATACTGGTTTGACTGCTGACTATGTATCTGAAGTTACTCTACTAAATAATAAAGTAGTTAGCATCATTTTCTGGGGGTCTAGTTATGTTGAGGGTGGTGCATATCCGACTACAAATTTATTTACATTAAATGTTGATTTACAAACAATGAAAGAAATTAAACTTAATGATTTGTATAGAACTAATGATGATTTTGTAAAAACATTTTTTGAGAAAGCAACCTTTCCAACTAATCCAATCACATCCTATGATATAGAGAGCTTTCCAGAGATGCTAAAACTTCAATCAGAAGAACATCAAACAGTAAACCAATTTGAGATAGAGAATGGAGTTCGCTTTTATCTAAAACCGGATGGCATTGTACTTAGCTTGTTTGCAATTCATGCTACGGGAAGTGACCATTTTGATGCATTTTTATCATATAATGATATAGATAAGTTTTACCTTCCAAGCCAGAAGTATTGGGAAGTAGAATAAATCTATAAGCCTACCTATTTATAGTTGGTAGGCTTTTGTTTTTGGGAATTTTTTGATATAATGAAAGGTGGTGTAATAAAATGGATACATTATAAATAATTAATACATGGAGGATAATTAAATGGGGTTATTTAACAAATTAAACGAACCAATATTTTTAAAAGAAAGCAGTAATGCAGAAGAGCAATTAAATAGGCTTAAAGCGCTTGAACCATTACTGAATCAAGAAGGACAAGCTCTGATAAAACAAGATATCAGGAACTTAGAGTATGGAATAATTGGTGAAAAGAATATAGCTTATGAACTTAAAAATAGTCACATGCCAATGTATATATTACATGATATATATCTAGAAGATGGAGATTTAAATGCACAGATAGATTATCTTGTGTTTACAAGAAAAATATGTTTTGTTATTGAATGTAAAAATCTTTATGGTGATGTTGAAATAAATGCGGCGGGAGATTTTGTTCGTACTATAGAATTCGGAGGCAGAAAGAAAAAGGAAGGTATATATTCACCAATTACACAAAACCAACGACACTTAGAGTTAATAAAAAAACTTAGAGTAGATAACCAAAGTAATGTTTTGACCAAGTTTATTATAGGAAGGTATTTTGAAGATTCCTATAGAACAGTCGTTGTATTAGCAAATCCTAAAACAGTTCTTAATGCGAAGTTTGCAAAAAAGGAAGTTAAAGTAAAGTAATACGTGCTGACCAAATGATAAAATATATTAAAGATAAATATAATGAATCTAAGGAATCCAGTTTTTCTGATGAGAGATTATTAGAATGGGCACAGTCTTTTTTGAATTTACATAGAGATGAAGTTAAAGATTATACAGAGAAGTATAATCAATATAAAATAAATATAATACATGAAGCAAAATATAACCAAGAAACACAAGATAAACTAGAAATAAAAGATATTCATGGAATAAACGATATAGAAGTAATTAATGAAATAAAAGAAGATAACCTTTCTCTTAGTGCAAATGAGGTCAGCATAGAAAAAACTGATACCACACCTGTGGAAGAGACGGAAATATTTCAGGAACTAAAAATATACCGTTTAAGCAAAAGTAGAGAAGAAAAAATAAAGCCTTATTTTATTTATAATGATAATCAGTTAAAGGATTTAATATCTAAAATGCCAAGAAACAAGGAAGAATTGCAGTTAGTAGCGGGTTTCGGCGAGGCTAAGTCAAATAAGTATGGCGATGATATTATTAATATTATTAGGAAATATTAGGTGGATTTTAAAATAAATTATTATCTTTTTAACAATGGGAGGTTATTTTGAAAGAACTTATGAATATACAAAAAACGATATACCAAAATAAGCTAGATAAAGGTTTTAATACAACGAATGTAGAATTAGAGTTTTGTTTAATAAACGGAGAGCTTGCTGAAGCATTTGAAGCATACAAAAAAAAATTACCTAGCATTGGAGAAGAACTGGCGGATGTAGCTATTTATCTATATGGACTAGCAGAAATATTAGGCTATGATTTAAATGAAGAAATCCTAAAAAAGGTAGAGATAAATAAAAATCGAGTATATAAGAACATCGATGGAGTTTGTACAAGAGTTAGCGTTAGCGAAGAATAAGTGATAAAGAATCTATAATTAATCTTTTAAAGGTGCCCTTGTAACACCAATTAGTGTTGAAATAATGTAGAATAAGCACTAGTGGTCTAATATTTATTAGTCCGCTAGTGAATATATAAAGATAATTTCTTCAATTGCTGTAATATGATGAAACAAGATTAATGCTATTCATGTTACTCAATGAAAGGAACTTATTTGAATTGTTGCTTCGTAATAGTGTAATAGCAATGGCCATCAAAGTTTTTATTTTCGTCATCAAGATTATTAATTCTAAAGTGATAGCTCATTCCAAGACTCTCAAGAAGCTTAAGAGAAGATAGGTTTTCATAATGAACAAATGCAACGATTCTATCTAACCCAATTACTTCAAATCCATATTTAATAATTGCTCTTGCAGCTTCTCGTGCTAGTCCCAGCCTACGATATTCAGATGATATACCATAATATAGTTCAATTTGTCCCATACCTAAATCATCTGGACCAAGACCACAATAGCCAATAATCTTATTGTCTTTTTTATGTATAATTGCGTTGGTAAACTTATATATTTTATCTGCAGTATTCCTTTGATTTTGCTTAATTGACCATTCAATAATTTTTTTTACATCCTCGTGTGTAGGTACTTCTTCAGGAATGTATTGGTAGAAATCATTTTCATTAACAATTGTATAGATATCATCAACATCCTCTAAACAGTATGGTCGAAGAATCAGCCTAATCGTTTCAATTTTTGCATTAATAAACATATTCCGTTCTCCTTTGTTAACAATAATCTGTAACTCTTAGTTTATTATTAAGAGTAGTATAAGATGCTTTTACTATATATTGCAAATACTTTTATAGATTTTGTGCAAATATTATTAAATCTAGAGAAGATAGGCTATAAACGATAATAAGACGATAATAAGAACGAAACTAAGGACGATACTAAAAACGATGATATAAAGATAGTTAGAAATCACAGTTGGAAATGATAGTAAGAAAGGATACTATGAAACTATATTAAGTAACTAAACTGAAACTTAGTGGTTATACCTGTTATCAATTAAAGTATTGCAATTTACTGGAAATAAGGTATATTTATTAGAAAGACTAGTTGGACTTTGTAATAAGAATCAAATAATATAAAATATAGACTGTGAGGGATGTATGGGGAATACAGATAAATTTGAAATGATTGCAACTATGTATGATACACCAGATAGAATTCATATAGCAAAGTTATCCGCAGATGCAATTCAAGAATATTTAGTGAATACAAAAGATAAGAGTGCTATTGACTTCGGATGTGGAACGGGACTTGTTGGAATGATTTTGTTAGAAGAATTTAAATCTTCTTTTTCTAGATACATCACAAAATATGATACATGAGATAAGGAATAAGATCTCGAAGGAAAAAATCACGAATGCAAATACCCTATGCTTTGATTTTGAGAAGGATAGTTTATCAGATTTACATGTAGATTATATCTTTATGGCACAGGTTTTACTTCATATCGATGATTATGAAGTAGTGTTATCTAGGTTATATGAGGCTCTGAATGATGATGGGCATTTGCTAATCGTAGATTTTAATAAAAATGACCAAGTAGTTTCTGATATGGTTCATAATGGATTCGATCAAAATGAGCTTAAAGACATTATGAATAAAATTGGCTTTAAGAATATTCAAACGAAAACCTTTTATTCTGGAAGCAAAATTTTTATGGGGCAAGATGCATCTATGTTTGTTCTTGATTCAAAGAAGTAAATATCAAGTTAGTAGAGGAGTATGATAATGAAAGTTATAAAAGATATTTTATATGATAAATTTGATTTGTGTAAGCTTGATTTATATTTACCAGATTCTATTGATTTTCCTACGATGGTATTTTTTCATGGTGGTGGTTTAGAAAGTGGAGATAAGTCCTCAGATATCAATGTGTATAAGGCACTTGTTAGAAAAGGTATAGCAGTTGCAGCAGCAAATTATAGAATGTATCCTGAAGCTAAGTATCCAGAGTTTATAGAAGATTCGGCTTTGGCTGTTAGTTGGGTACATCACAACATTGAGAACTATGGAGCTAGTAATAAAATATATATTGCAGGCTCATCTGCCGGGGCATATCTTGCTATGATGCTATGTTTTAATAAAGAGTATCTGAGTAAACATGGAATGAATCCTAATGATATTGTAGGTTATATTTTTGATTCAGCTCAACCTACCACTCATTTTAATGTACTTAGGGAACGTGGGATGGATAGCCGTAGGGTAATTATTGATGAAGCAGCTCCACTTTATCACATTGGTGTTAATCCAATTAAATCACCAATCATGATATTAGTAGCCGATCGCGACATAGCAAATCGATTAGAGCAAAATTATCTTGTTTGTTCCACCTTAAAAAGCTTTGGATATGATGAAGATAAACTTACCTATAAATTGATGAAGGGATATAATCATGTAGAATATACATACATGACGGATTCGGATAGTGAAAATGTTTTTGTAGAGATGATATCTGATTTTATTAATGATACAAAGTTGTAGTTTTTATAGAAGTGTTTAATATGATTAATACAATTAGTTAATTTCAAGTTTTTATATCATAGTAAGTTATATAGATTAAGTAGGGGGATGATATGTTTAAAAATGAATTATTGGATCGTTTTCATGCTTTACCTTTCCAAAAGGATGTAATTGGTTTAGGTTATGAGGATAGTGACATGACATATTTTTGTACACCCATTGGAGCAGAGATAGTTGGCTGGTTAGGGGTTGATGGAATACATTTTTGCTTCATTCCATCTATTAGTTACGATATGGTTTTTGTTGTTAGTCCTATCCCATGTGGTCAGCATTTTGTGGAACCTATTGCATGGAACTTTAAGGACTTTTTATCCCTTGTGATTTTCTGTAAGGATGCAAGTCCCTTAGAGCAAATCTGCTGGATGAGCGAAAAACAATTCACAGAACATATAAAATCAGAGATAGAGAATAGTTGCTTAGCTAAAGATTCTTTATTAACTGCTTTAGCTAAGGAATTTGAAACAGAAGCTCATACGAATCCATACCAGTATGTTAAAGATTTACAAGCTAGTTTTGACTACCAAAGTATCCTATTCTAAAAAGAATAAAACTAATAATGCGGATTCTTAAGAATCCGCATTATTAGTTTTGTTATTTAGAATAAAATCAATACACAATAATAGTTATAACCATTTTAATATAAACTTAACAGACATATATTTTAAGTATAAACTAAAATTATTAATTAACTTTTGTGAAGAACCATTTTTGAGCGTCACTTCCATTATCAGTCCATTGTTGTACAATTGCACCGTCTGCAGTAGATGAACTGGATACATCCATTGCTAGTCCACTAGCTTTATTGATAAGTTTAAAATAACCGCTACCCACATCTACAATCCGCCACCGTTGTGCATTACTATCGTTATTAAAACATTGTTGTAACTGCACTCCACTAGTAGTAGCTCCATATGGTACATCTAGTACCTTACCACTATGAATTGCTGTTAATTTATAGTATCCATCTCCCATAAGTTCAACTCTAAATTGTTGATTCGTTGCAGTATAGTTTGTCCATTGTTGCATTTTAGCTCCGTCCGATAGAGAGGCATCAACAACGTCTAGAACTTTATTACTGCATTTGGCAGTTAGAGTATAAATACCACCACTGACAATACTAGTTGGAGCTGTTGTTTGATATACTCTAACATAATCTACTAACATTTGTGATGGGAAAGGAGTTTGAGAATTAGGACTGCCTGGCCAATTTCCACCTACAGCAAGATTGAATAAAATAAAATGTGAGCGTTGAAACTCCTCAGTATTACCAGTTCCGTTAGCAATATAAAATTCGTTAAATTGAACACCATCTACAAACCATCTAATATAATTACTGTCCCATTCTACAGAATATACATGATATCCAGAAAAATCTATATATCCAGATTCTCTACCATAGCTAGCATAACCGTTGGCATCCCAGTGAACAGTACCATTTACGAATGAGTTGGTATTAACGCGCTCCATAATATCAATTTCACCACAGTATGGCCAACCAGCTGATGAAAAATTACTTCCTAACATCCAAAAGGCTGGCCATAGACCTTGACCTGTTGGCAATTTAATACGAGCTTCAATTTTACCATATGTAAAATTACGTAATCCTTGACTCTTAATTCTTGCTGAAGTATAATTCTTTCCTCCATAGTTTTCCTTACGTGCCGTAATAACGAGATTACCTCCAGTTACTTGAAGATTTTCAGTTCGATTCGTATAATATTGTAATTCGTTGTTGCCCCAACCATTGCTTCCTGTACCTATTTCTGCAGTCCAGTTAGAGGTGTCAAGGGAACCTTTGTCAAATTCATCGCTCCAGACCAAGTTCCAGTTAGTAGCAGCATCTACCTTTTTTACAGGTATAAAGGGAATTAATAGTATTAATGATAATATAATACATATGCATTTTCTTTTTTTAAACATAGTATTCCTCCTTAAAATTGTAAATTAATTAGATTGTTAAAATTAATAATTTAGTAATTTCAACGGTATCACCCCTTTCAATGATTTTATAAAGATTTAATTAATTTCAACTACAGTCTCAATGAATATTCAATTGTAGTGTAGATTCCTAGTTTAAATTATGTTGAAACGGCGATATCTAGTTTAAGCAAATATTGGATTTAAAGTTATTGGAATAAATGATTAGATGCTTTATATTTTCTTTGTGTGCCATGATGTGGTTCGATTAGAAAGAGAGAGATTAGATAACTTGTCTATATTATATATTTATGTTACACAGATAGAAATTATGACTAAAATTTGTTTATATTAGTTAAAAATTTACTTAGGCACAAAACATTATCGGTAAATAGGGTGAGCTTACTTATTTATATTGCTAAGATAAATTTCACTTGCTCTTTGAGCTTTATCATGCTAATATAAAAACAAATCAACAAAATGTTTTTACATTCTCAGAACTAAGGAGGAAGCATTATGGCTAAATTTACTGAGTTAGAAAAAAATAGATTAAAAGAAGAAATTAAAGAAATCTCTCATCGTCTATTTATCGATAAAGGATTTAAAAGTACGTCTCTCGAGGACATAACTTCATCTGTTGGTATCGCTAAGAGTTCTTTTTATATCTTTTATGAATCCAAAGAAATGCTATACATGGAACTTTTAGGTATGGAAGGAGAGGAAATTGAAGACAAAATATGGCCTAAGGTAAAAGCCGCTAAGAATATTCACCTAGCAATAAAGGTATACTTAAATGAAATGACCCATGAGTTAGAGTCTAAAATATTAACACAACGACTGATTTATGACCTTGACGAGTACAAACTTGTAGCTAGAAAGTTAAACCCGGGATATGTTGCCTCTAAAACATTAATAAGTATTGTCTCATTGATGGAGTTTATAAAGGAACATCAAGCTACAAATGAAATTATTGGTGAAGATCCAAGTGTTATCGCTGGAACATTAAGAGCAACATTGCTAATAGGTTCTCAGAAGAGAGATTTACAGAACTATAATTATGAAATGGTAAGAGAGTTACTATTCGAAGCGGTTACCAATCAAATAAGAAACTCTCTTTAAATAAAAAGACTGGAGTGAATCGAATGAGTAAAAATGTTATACAAATAAATGAATTAGCTAAAAGACATAATCTAAATTTGAAAGAAGAAACAATCATTTTTAATGAATCCGGATTAGATTTTCAAGTTGTATTAGCGCAAGATGAAAGAGGATTTAATTGGGTTATTCGTATACCAAGAAGAGATGATGTAATGGCTAAGACTAAGCTTGAAAAAAAGATATTAGATTTGGTAAATAATAATGTTACTACCTTTCAAGCACCTAATTGGATTATTTATACCAATGAGCTTATTGCATACAAGAGATTAGATGGTGTACCGGCAGGAACGATTGATCATTCCATTGGAAATTATGTGTGGGAGATAAATATTGATAATGTTCCAATATCCTTTCATAAATCATTAGGTAGAGTATTAGCTAAACTACATTCCATTCCAAGTATAAAAGCAAAAGAAGCTGGATTAGAAGTTCATACACCCAATGAAGCTAGGCAGTCTATGAAGAAGAGAATGGATTCTGTGAAAGGACAATTTTTTGTACGTGAAGAATTATGGAAACATTGGCAGGATTGGATTAATAATGATGATATTTGGCCAAAGAAAACTGGGTTAATTCACGGAGATATTCACGCAGGACATACTATGATTGATAAGGATGCTAATGTAACTGGATTAATTGACTGGACGGAAGCAAGAGTTACAGATATATCAAATGACTTTGTATTTAGCTACAAAGCTTTCGGGGAAGAAGGCTTGGACGCTCTTATTTTAGCCTACAAAGAAGCAGGAGGATATTATTGGTCAATGATGAAGGAGCATATTATTGAACTTGATGCTGCTTATCCTGTTTCTGTTGCTGAGTTTGCTATCATATCAGGTATTGATGAGTATATCCAAATGGCAAAGGACTTGTTGGGTTAAATTATACTTAAACCCAATATAGTTATTGACAGTAAGTGGTTAGAAACAATACAATGTTGTTACATTCTTAAAATTTTGCATATAGGTAAACGAATTAATGTAAATATTGCAAATTTTTAAATATTTAAGATATAAACACAAGAGGAGCTATTATGAAAGAAAAACTAGATTTTAGGTCTAATGTATTATTA
>JAFAEB010000255.1 GCA_023424235.1 Bacillota bacterium | reverse complement strand
CTCAGTAATAATAAGGTGTTGTATCATGCTGACAAGGTCAGCATGAATAATTCAGGATTAAATTAATAGTAAATAAAAAGTTATTAGTCAAAAGTCATGAGTTTAAAATTGAATAAAATAGGAATAGTAATAAACCATAATAGTAATTACCAATTGGATAATTGTATTATGGTTTTTATATGTAGGAAAGTAAGTTGTATGCGAATTTACCTTGTTATATATTAACTCTTTTTAGCCTATTTTTTAAAAACTCTTTAATTCATTGAAGAGAAATGTTATAATAAAATATCTATGAATATATTTCAGGTATATTGTGCCTGATTGAATGCGTATTGTGATAAGCCCTATTTTCCAAATGTTATAGATGCCGATTGGGCATCATGGAGGTTAAAATGAGAAAAAAAATAAAAATTAAAGGAGCACTTAAGGTATATCTAAGTTGGCCATTATTATTATCCGCTTTGCTTATATTAATGAATATAAGTATTTATATAATTGATAATAAAGCTGGTACAGTAATGATGGTTTTTTTAGCTATATATATTATCATATCGCTTATACTTTTCTTCGTGAAACGTAATATAATAATTGGTGAGTTGGTACGTTATGCGGCTGATTATGGCCAAGTACAAAAACAGTTGCTAAAAGAAATGGCTCTACCATATGGTGTATTAGATTGCGAAGGAAGGATGTTATGGGGAAATAATGAATTTCTTGATATTATTGAAAATGAAAGAGCTGCAAAGCACTCCATTACAAATGTATTTCCCGAAATAACAGAAAATTTACTGCCAAAAGAAATGCAAGATATTGTGGTAAAGGTTACGAGAAATAATAATTATTATAAAATTATTTTAAGAAAGATTGTAGCCTTCGATTTCTCAGATAATTATGAATGGACATTATTCGAGAATAATACGAAAGATAACTCAAATAGTTTAATCGCAATTTACATTTACGATGAAACGGAAAATAAGACACTTGCCAAAGAAAATTATGATCAAAAACTAATTACTGGTCTTTTATATATTGATAATTACGAGGAAGCCTTAGAAAGTATTGATGAAGTAAGACGTTCCTTATTAATCGCACTTGTAGATCGTAAGATTAATAAATATATGCAAAGTATTGATGCAATTGTTAAGAAGCTAGAAAAAGATAAGTATATATTTATGTTTAAACAAAAGTACTTAACACAACTGCAAAACAATAAATTTAGCTTATTAGAAGAAGTGCGAGCAGTAAATATCGGTAATGATATGTCGGTTACAATAAGTATGGGTGTTGGTGTTAATTCAGAATCCTATCTCGCTAGTTATGATTATGCTAGGGCTGCCATTGATTTAGCTTTAGGTAGGGGTGGTGACCAAGCGGTTGTAAAAGATGGTGAAAAGTTATTGTACTATGGTGGTAAGAGTATTCAGGTTGAGAAGAGTACTAGGGTTAAGGCAAGAGTTAAGGCACATGCATTAAAAGAACTTGTGGAAGCAAAAGACAAGGTGGTTATCATGGGCCATGCCATTGGAGATGTGGATTCCTTTGGTGCTGCTATCGGTATTTATCGTATTGCGAAAACTTTAAATAAAAAGACTCATATCGTAATTAATGAAATTACATCTACGGTAAGACCTTTAATGTCTAGATTCCTTCATAATTCAGACTATGAAGAGGACTTATTTTTAAAAAGTGAACAAGCAATGACAGTAGTAGATAATAATACCCTTTTGGTAATTGTTGATGTTAATAGGCCAAATTATACAGAATGTAAGGAACTACTTAGTTTAACAAAAACGATCGTTATATTAGATCATCATAGACAATCTGGGGAATCAATCGAAAATGCGGTTCTTTCCTATATTGAACCTTACGCTTCCTCCTCCTGTGAAATGGTAGCAGAAATATTACAGTACATAGGAGAAGGTCTAAGATTAAGACAAGTAGAGGCAGATGCTATGTATGCTGGTGTAATGATTGATACAAATAATTTCTTAACTAAGACAGGGGTTAGAACCTTTGAAGCAGCAGCATTCTTACGAAGAAGTGGTGCAGATGCAACAAGAATAAGAAAACTATTTCGTAGTGATATGGAAGAGTTTAAAACAAAGGCGGATGCAATCAGTGCTACTGAAGTATTCTTAAAACATTATGCGATTACTACATGTGCTAGTGAAGGTATTAATAGCCCAACTGTACTAGGAGCTCAAGTAGCCAATGAATTATTAAATATAAATAATATAAAGGCTTCCTTTGTATTAACAGAGTTTAATGGTAAGATATATGTAAGCGCTCGTTCTATTGATGAAGTTAACGTTCAAGTTATTATGGAAAAGCTAGGAGGAGGCGGACATATGAGTGTAGCAGGTGCACAATTTACCAATACTACACTAAAGGAAGCAATCCAAAATGTAAAACAGATATTATCTTTTATGACACAAGAAGGCGATATCTAATTAAAATAAAACATCAAAGGTAATATAGAGTATTATATATGATAAGTATATCGGTACAATTACCTTAATAAGCATATTTGATAAAGGAGATAGACATATGGAAGTTATTTTATTACAGGATGTTAAATCTTTAGGAAAAAAAGGTGAATTAGTTAAAGTAAACGATGGTTATGCAAGAAACTTCATATTACCTAAAAAATTAGGTATTGAAGCCAATGCTAAGAACTTAAATGATCTAAAACTTCAAAAAATAGCAGAAGAAAAGAAGCAAAAAGAAATTTTAGATGAAGCAATTGCTTTAGGAAAAGAAATTGAATCAAAAACGTTAGTACTTACTATTAAATCTGGAGAAGGTGGAAGAACCTTTGGTTCCATATCAACAAAGGAAATTGCAACAGGATTAAAGAGTCAATTTAATATAGAAATTGATAAGAAAAAACTATTGTTAAATGATCCAATTAAAAATATTGGTATGCATACAGTTGGAGTAAAGCTACATCCAAAGGTAACGGTAGAATTAAAAGTAAAGGTTAGCGAGCAATAAGTTATAAAGTATTGCATATAGATCTAGGAGGATAGGCAAGATGGATGAGGCATTTATAAAAAAAGTTATGCCCCATAGTCAAGAAGCTGAGAAATCTGTTATCGGTTCTATGATAATGGATAAAGATGCAATCGTATCTGCTTCTGAAATTGTTATTGGGGAAGACTTTTATGATTCTCGTTATGGTGTCTTATTTGATGCTATGCTAGAACTTTTTAACGAGGGGAAGCCAGTAGATTTAATTACTTTGCAAAGTAAATTGAAAGAAAAGGATGTACCACCAGAGATTTGCAGCCTTGAATTTTTTAGAGATTTAATTGATTCGGTACCAATATCAGCAAATGTAAAGCACTATGCCAATATTGTAAAAGAAAAATCTACATTAAGACAATTAATTAAAGTAACAGAAGGTATTACAAATGAATGTTACCTTGATAAAGAAAAAGTTGAGTCAATACTTGAATCAACAGAAAAAAAGATATTTGATATCTTGCAAAAGCGTAATACTGGTGATTTCGTAAGTATTAAGGACGTGGTATTTCAGTCCTTAGAAAGCATTGAATCAGCAGCTAAGAATAAGGGGAGTGTGACTGGTGTTGCCACAGGCTTTTATGACCTTGATTATAAAACAGCTGGATTACAACCGTCCGATTTAATACTAATAGCAGCAAGACCTTCTATGGGTAAGACAGCCTTTGTATTAAATATTGCAGAGTATGTTGCTCTTAAGAGTAATGTAACTACGGCTATCTTTAGTCTAGAAATGTCAAAGGATCAGCTGGTTAAGCGTATCCTTTCCATGCACTCAAAAGTAGATTCCCAGTCTATCCGTACAGGTGATTTAAGTGATGATGACTGGCTAAAATTAGTTGAAAGTGCAAGAACCATTGGTAATTCCAATCTTATTATCGATGATACATCAAGTATTTCGATTAGTGAGTTACGATCAAAGTGTAGAAAGTTTAAGCTAGAACATAATCTTGGACTTGTAATTATTGACTACTTACAGCTGATGACTGGTAGTAAAAAATCTGAGTCAAGACAACAAGAAATTTCAGAAATTTCACGTTCCCTTAAGGGATTAGCAAGGGAGATTAATGCTCCGGTAATTGCATTGTCTCAGTTAAGCCGTGCGGTAGAACAACGTCCAGATAAAAGACCGATGCTATCCGATCTTCGTGAATCTGGTGCCATCGAGCAGGATGCTGACGTTGTTATGTTTATTTACCGTGATGACTATTACAACAAAGACTCTGAAGATGCAGGTGTATCTGAAATCATTATAGGTAAACAAAGAAACGGTCCTACTGGTACCGTAAAATTAGCTTGGTTATCTCATTACACAAAATTTGCAAATTTAGAACGATAAAATATTATAAATACAATCCTCTGTTATACTGCTTGATAAGTGGTGTTAGATATGATTCCTATGAATCCTATTTATCATTATACAAAAAAGCCGTTATAGCCAGAGGATTTTTTTGTCATTAATCAATCTAATATAATTCTCATCGAATTTTAACTTGCTAAATCACTAAACTTGTTATATATTGTAAATATGACTGTTACCATATGTTAGAAATTATGAAAGATATTACAATAAAAAGGAGATGCTTTATGTCACTAATTGTTAGTAATTTAACAAAAGTTTATGGAGTAAATACTGTTGTAGATAAATTAAACTTTGAAATTAAAAATCCAGGAGTCTATGCACTACTTGGAACCAATGGTGCTGGTAAGACAACTTCAATTCGTATGATCCTGGGAATGCTTGCTAGTAATGACGGTGAAGTAATATGGAAAAATAGAAGACTTAATCCGATTGTTGATAACGTTGGTTATCTAGCAGAAGAGAGAGGTCTTTATCCCAAATATCAACTACTTGATCAACTTCTTTATTTTGCTAAGTTAAAGGGTGTAGGCAAAAATGATGCTATGAAAAGTATAAAGTACTGGGCAGAACGCTTAGAAGTTGAGGAATATTTATTTCCAGAAAAAAAGCTTGGTAAAAAGGTTAAAATGAAGACAGCGGAACAGCTATCAAAAGGAAATCAACAAAAAATACAATTAATGGCATCTCTTTTATCTGATCCTGAACTATTAATTTTAGATGAACCATTAAGTGGACTAGATCCTGTAAACTCAGATTTATTTAAAACCATTATAAAAGAAGAAATTGCAAAAGGTAAATTTCTAATCATGTCAAGTCATCAGATGAATACAATTGAAGAGTTTTGTGAGGATATAACCATATTAAATCGAGGAAATACAGTACTTCAAGGTAATTTAAATCAAATAAAAAAAGGATATGGTAGGGTAAACATGTTCCTAAAATGTGAAGGAGATCCAATGCCTTATATAAATCAATTTGGACTTCAACTTGTAAATAAAACACCAAGCGAATATCAGATGAAGGTAATTGACGAAGAGCAAGCAAGCTTACTTCTCGGTAAATTACTTAGTGAGCATATTCCTATTATAAAGTTTGAGTTAAGGGAGCCATCACTTCATGAAATATTTGTGGAAAAGGTAGGTATGCCTCATGAGGGAAAATAGTTTAACAGGAGCCTTTGGAGTGTTTTCTTTTACCCTTACGCAAAGTTTAAAAAGTAAAACCGTACAGATCACAATTATGATTCTAGGGCTAATTGCTCTTCTTACTATGCCCTTATTATCACTTATATCCAGTGATGAGAAAACTTCGAATGATGTAAGTTCAATTAAGGTTTTGTATATTGTAGATGAAAGTAAGCTGCCTACGGTTGATTACAGTGGGATAACGAAAGAAAATGAACGATTTAGTGGAGTATTCTTTCAATATGTAGATTTGCCTATTGATACAGTAAGAACTTTCTTAGAAGAAGAGGTTAATAATGCTCTATTACATTTAACCATTGAAGAGGGGTATTATCGACTTAAATTCTACCGTTCAAGCAATAGTTCTTATACAGATGTAGATCTAAGTATGCTTGGAACTTTGATGCAGAGTACATTTAGAATGAGTAGTATAACTGCTGAAGGAATAACAGATGCCAATTTAAATGAACTTAATTCTCCTATATCTAGGAAAGTAGTGATTAATGATAAGAATGTATTTGAATCCGATTCAAATACATTAGGTCTAGAGGAAGAAAATATTTCTGTTGGAGCTAACGTAACACAAAGAGGAAGACTTAGTATGAATGAATACTATCTTATTCTAGCATTATTTGTTGTAACTTCTATGTTCTTTGCCTTTGGTGGTGAAGGCGTTGCATCTTCCATTATTACTGAAAAATCTACCCGAGTAATTGAATATTTGTTGATAACAATTCGTCCGATGGGATTAATTGTGGGTAAAGTTTTAGCCATGCTCGTGGTGAATTTAATCGAGTTGGGTACTGTAGTAACTGGAATTCTACTTTCGCTCCTGCTTAAGAAGGCTATGTATCCAAATGATGATATGTTACCAGGGATATTAAAAAATATTTTCACGAAAGAACTAGTTATGACCATTGATCCATTAAAGATAATTGTGGCAATTTTTATTTTTATTGGTGGTTTTCTTTTCTTTGCTTTCTTAGCTGGGTTTGTTGGGTCTTGCGTAAGCAAAATTGAAGAGCTAGGTGAAGGCATGATGTTATATACTCTTGTTCTTTTAATAGGAGCTTATTTAAGTTTAGCAGTTATTATCATGGATATGAATAGTACAACAGGTAGTGGTTTATCCTTACTAGCCTATTTACTTCCTATATCCTCTGTATTTATAACTCCTATTTATATCATACTTGGAAAAGTATCAGTAATATGGGGAATTGCCTCAATTTTAATACTAATTATTAGCATAGGACTTTTAATTTATTTCATGTCCATGGTGTATGAAGCTTTAATTATGCATAGAGGAAATCGCATTAAATTAAAAGAGGTAGTTCAATTATTAAAAGTTAAGAAAAGAGGAATTTACCATGAAAGGACTTGAGTTTAAAGGTTGGTCGCATATTTTCTCATTTACAATGAAGCAAAATAATAAAAGTAAAGGATTTAAGATAACAACTTTAGCAATTGCATTCATACTAATTGCTCTTATGGTAATAATTAATATCGTTATGGCTTCAAATTATAAGGAAGATGAAGGAATGAGTATTACCAATATTTACGTTCGTAATAAAACCAAGATAAAGCTTGACTATGAAATGTTAAAACATACAGCGAATGGAAAGTACGAAAAGGTCTTAGTAACAACCCTAGAAGAGGCTACCTTAGATGAACTTATTGCTAAGAGTAAGGTTCCACCTACTACATTTGCTTATATCGAAATAAATAAACTAAGTGAAGGCTATAATATATTTATGTCACTTCCTAACAATTCGATTATTAGTAAAGAGGCTGGGAATGAATTTTTAAATGAGTTTATATCTTGCTTTGAGCTAAACAAAATGCTAGGAATTGGACTAAATGAAGCTCAATTAACCATATTAAACACTCCAATTGTAACGGAGTATGAAACCGTTGGTGAAGCGAAAGAATCCATAGGTGTTATGCTAATAAAATTGCTTGCGCCAATGTTGTTTGCTATGGTATTTTACTTCATGGTATTGTTATATGGTCAAAGTATATGTAAGCATGTTGTAGCAGAAAAATCCTCTAGGCTAATGGAACTTTTATTAACGAGTGTACCACCAGAGGCTATCATATCTGGTAAGGTTATATCCATGACATTAATTGCAATCCTACAATTTATTTCATGGATAGTGGCAGGGATAGGTGGATTTTACTTAGGTGATTTAATAGCAAGTTATATGAATCCTAACTTTGTAAATCCTATTTATGAACTGATAAATATACTTAGAACATCAATGGTTGGGAATGCATTTTCATTATCAAGTCTATTACTAGCGGTTCTTTTTATCTGCTTTGGTTTATTATTCTATACGGTATTAGCTGGTATGGT
>JAFAEB010000221.1 GCA_023424235.1 Bacillota bacterium | reverse complement strand
CAATAATACGGATTCCAAGACCTGGGCCTGGGAAAGGTTGTCTAAATACTAGGTGTTCTGGAATACCAAGTTCAAGGCCTGCCCTACGAACTTCATCCTTAAATAAATCACGAAGTGGTTCAACGATTTCTTTAAAGTCAACATGCTCTGGTAGTCCACCAACATTATGGTGACTCTTAATAACTGCTGATTTTCCTAATCCACTTTCGATAACGTCAGGGTAGATAGTACCTTGTGCTAAGAAATCAACGGTTCCGATTTTTTTCGCTTCTTCTTCAAATACACGAATGAATTCCTCACCAATAATCTTACGTTTTTCTTCTGGTTCTGTAACACCTGCTAATTTATCATAGAATCTTTTTTGTGCATTGACACGTACAAAGTTAACATCAAATTGCTTTGTGAAGATTTCTTCTACTTCATCACCTTCGTTTTTACGAAGTAAGCCATGATCAACAAAGATACAAGTAAGTTGCTTTCCTACTGCTTTACTAATCATAACTGCTGCAACGGAAGAATCAACACCACCGGATAAGGCGCAAAGTACTTTTTTATCTCCGATTTTTTCTTTTAAGGCTTTTATTGATTCTTCTGTAAAGGAATCCATTTTCCAATCTCCAGAACAACTACATACAGAGTATAAGAAGTTATATAACATTTTCGTACCTTCTACGGAATGTACTACTTCTGGATGGAATTGTACGCCATACAAAGCTTTTGCTGGATTTTCAAAACCTGCAACTGGACATGCATCTGAATAAGCTGAAATAGTAAATCCTTCCGGTAATTTTTCTACATAATCTGTGTGACTCATCCAGCAGATAGTTTTCTCAGATACATCACCATATAATTTAGATGTTTTCTCTACAGATACTTCTGTTTTACCATATTCTCTTACAGGAGCCTTAGAAACCTTTCCTCCGAGTAAGTGAGTCATTAATTGTGCACCATAGCAAATACCTAGTACTGGTATTCCAAGGTCAAAAATACCTTTATCACAAGCTGGAGCATCCTCTTCATATACACTAGCAGGTCCTCCAGTAAATATAATACCTTTTGGATTGATTTCTTTGATTCTCTCAAGACTGGTATTGTAAGGTAATACTTCACAATATACATTACATTCCCTTACTCTTCTGGCTATTAATTGATTATATTGGCCACCAAAATCAAGGACGATTACTATTTCATTTACCACTTTGCTTTCCTCCTAAATTGTACTTCTAAATTATTTTAAATTGTAACAATAGACTTGTAACATGCTTCGAAATATATAAGCACTATTTTACAACATTTTTTTCATTAACACTAGTAAAAAATATCACTGATTTAAACAAAAATATATACAACTTATATAGGTATTATAGCTTAAATAATAGAAATTTATGAATGTGACCCATTAATTAGAAATACACCTTCTATGAGCTAATAGTTTTTCTATCACAACTAGCAATCACTACAACTTATTTATCTCATCTAATGACTTCTCATAACTTGGCAAATACTCTGTACGAAACACTTCAACTTCAGGTAAATTCATCTCATCAAGTGCTTCTATCAGGCTGTTCTTTGCACTCATAAATTCTGTATTACCTGCTTTTTCTTCTTGTATACATTTAATTAATGCAGATAATTTATCTGCAGCTTTTACTAACTGCCATAAATACTCCTCATCTTCTTTTTTAAAGAAGATAGAATAATATTCTTCTTTCATATCCTCTGGTAACATGTCTAAGAGAGTGTTAGCTGCAATTGTTTCGATTTCCTTAAATGCACCTTTAATTTCTTTATTATAGTATTTAATCGGTGTGGGCATATCACCTGTTATGATTTCAGTTGAATCATGATATAGAGCAATTAGCGCAGCTTTTTCTGTATTAAGGCGATTCCCAAAACGTCTATTACTTATAACTGCCAATGCATGACTTATCATACTTACTTCAAGGGAATGCTCTGCAATGTTTTCTGACCTTGAATTTCTCATTAGTGCCCATCTCTCAATATACTTCATGCGTGACATCATGGCAAAAAAATGACTCTCCATTCTCTATACCTCCTTTCTATTTAGATAAAGAATGAACTAACACCTATCTTGTGTTAGTCCATTCTTTCCTTCGTATTATCTTAGTATAACAAGTAATCCCATTCGTATATTCCTATAACTATATCAATCGTGAAATTCTTGCTATATCCTATTATTTTAGCAATAAAATATGCTATCAATTCCTATCGCTAAACAATACTATACTCGTTTTTTCCTATCGTTATAACACTTATATAACACTTCTCATAATTATCTACTATCGCTAATTCATATACTATCTTTATTTCATGTCTTTATTTCATATCTTTATAACATATCTTTATTACATATCTTTATTTCATCTTTTATCTTTATTTCATCTACAATCTCAACTTTATCCACTAAAATATATCTTACATTACTTTTTATCCACCATTATTGCACTTAAGCATTCTCAAGTTGTCTTTTAATATAAACACCTGTATAGGAGTCTTTATTATTTGCGATCATTTCTGGTGTACCTGTTGCTATTACAGTACCACCTTTATCGCCACCTTCTGGTCCAATATCTATAATATAATCAGCTGTTTTAATCACATCTAAATTATGTTCAATTACAACTACCGTATTGCCACCATCTGATAAACGATGCAAGATATCAATTAGTTTATGAACGTCTGCAAAGTGAAGCCCAGTTGTAGGCTCATCAAGTATATAGATTGTCTTACCTGTACTTCTCTTACTTAATTCTGTTGCTAATTTGATACGCTGTGCTTCACCACCAGAAAGTGTAGTGGATGGTTGTCCAAGTTTGACATAGGACAGACCAACATCATAAAGACTCTCTATCTTTCTACGAATGGATGGCATATTCTCAAAGAATTTTAACGCTTCCTCTACTGTCATGTCTAGAACATCATATATATTTT
>JAFAEB010000380.1 GCA_023424235.1 Bacillota bacterium | reverse complement strand
GCCCCGTACTATTCTTAACTAATTTACTTAGATAATAGATTGGCTGATTTAATTCAATTGATAGCTTGGATAAATTTGCTGTCTTATAATTTTCCTCAATATATCTTAAGATAGCAAATACCGTATTTCTCTCATACTGATTTTGGCCATTTTGTTCGATCTTTTCGGTGTTTCGAAGTAGCTCCAACAATAGTAAGCCCATGGTCGTTTGATTAATTTGTCTATTGTCCGCCTTTTTATTTAATAATGACCACACCATATTTTCTATTAAATTTCTAGCTGGTAGTACATCATTTAACTTAAATAACAAGTAATTGGTCAGAGCTGTATTTTGCTTTAGAGAACCAACTAAGAAATCTCTTAATGCATTTTCTTCCTCCATCATTCGAAAGGCAACATCAAAAAACTCCGGTAATACAATAAAATTTATCGCAATATCATCCTCACTTGCTGGTAAGATTTCATGATAGGTATTTTGATTAAGGAATAATAAATCACCCTCCCTTAATACAATTTCATTATAATCATTTATAATATGAGTAGTTTGTCCCTTACACATATATATAATTTCAATATAATTATGTTTATGCTTTGGAAAAGGAATAAATCTTGTATGAGGACGGATGTCGATTAATTTCCCCTTATCTAGCATTAAATTACTATCAACAACAAATTCTTTATGATTGGTATAAATACGTTTCTCAATTGTCTTATTACCATTTAATATATCATATTCTTCATCTCTTATTTTCATTAATTCATTTACAATTTCGTCCTTCATATTCTCACATCCTTTCCAATCTATTATATCAGATGTATGCATAAGGGACAAATAATAAATGGGATAGAACTCTAATATTAAAATCAATAAAATAGCCAATTATTATAAAATAACTGGCTAAAATTTATTTTCAATAATGCTGATCATTGAAAAATACACTTATGAACTTAATTTTTCAATATTATATTGAGGATTTATAACCAACCACATTTGTGGAAAAAATCTCATTATCTGCCAGATGCCAATACCTTCTAAACCATATTCACCAACAAGTTTAATCTTAGCATTGATACTTCTAGCATCTTCAAACCATACTTCATGCTGTACTGGAGTTCCAGTGCTATTATTTACATAGTTGTAGGTTGGTGTTTGGGCTAATTCATCAAAACGAATCGCAGCTCCAACTCGAGCAGCTTGTTCTGTTGCCTCAACATTCCCCATACTTTGCGCCCTTGTCTCCCCTCTCACAAAAGGTAATGGCCAATCATAAGCATAATTTGGAATTCCCATTGTAATTTTTTCTGGAGGGATCTGTGTTACACCAAAGTCAAGAACTTCTCTCACTTTATTTATTGGTGCTACAGCCATAGGTGGGCCATATGTGTACCCCCATTCATATGTCATCAACAAAACACTGTCTGCAATTGCACCAAAACCAGCATAATCATGTGCTTCGTATAATAATCCTACTTGACCTATCGAAGTTTTAGGTGCTAGAGCAACTGTAACAATAAAACCTTCTTGACTAGCTCTATTGTGTAATCGACTAACAAAGTCAAGAAATCCTTGCTTATCTTCTGGCTCCACAAATTCAAAATCTACATCCACTCCTACATAGCCTTTATTACGCATATTGGTTATGATATTTTCAATTAATTTACTTTGAGCTTCTAGATCGGTGAATACCGTATGAGCTACTTCACTACTAAATGTACCATCCGCTTGTAAGGTTGCTAAAACCATTATTGGTGCTACTTGATATTCCTTTGCCATTTGGATTAATTCCGTATCGTCAATTGGTATTAATTCTCCGTCTGCTGAAAAGCCATAGGTAAAGATTGAAAGATAGGTTAAGTACGGAAGTGTTTTTCTTAAAACGGTACGATCAATAAATGGATAAGCATATCCGTTAATTGATAAGGTTCCCAGTTTTTCAGTATCATAATCTATAACTAAAGTTTCTCCAGGATATAAAAAGTCTCTTTCACCTAAGCTTGGATTGTTTCTTAATAATTGTAATTCTGTTACATCTTGTGACTGAGCAATTTGACCCAATGTATCGCCTTCTTGTACCGTGTAGGTTCGATTTGGGTATAGAATTACAATGGTCTGCCCGAGAGCTAAATTATTTGGATCACTTAATTCATTATCCTGTATGATTCTTTCAGCAGAAATACCATACTGTTCTGCTATCGTATATATGGTATCCCCTTGCTGTACTACATGTATAAGCATAGAATCCTCACATAATCTTTTTTACTATTATATGTACTAGATTAGGTATTGTGTAATTAAACAATCTTCTTTTTATAAGAACAAAAAGTTTCGTTTCTACAAGAAACAATAGCTTATTATTTTCTGTAATAAATAAAGAACTTAATCTTGTGTCAAAAACTATAACTTTCGTTTTCTTGACTTTTTATAAGATTCATGTTAGCATGTAGGATGTTATAGAGTATGGATAATGTGTGAATTACTAATTCACATTATTTATTTCCTTACATATATTATTATTATGAAACAATCAACAGATTAACCCAAAATCTATCAAACAGAAATGTTTAAATTAGCGCCATGTACCTCTTTGGGAAAGTTTTTAGAGGTTAACGAGGTAGGGAGTTATCGAAATTTCGGCGGATGCTCTCTCATGTGCTTGGACGTGTATATGTGGAAAAAACAGTAGGTAACTATAAACAAAGTCCTCATAACCAAGATAACTGAATTAGGTACAGGAATGACTTTCTAAATATATCTATAATGGAAGCTTACTTGTGCTGTGAATTCATATTCGAACCTTGAAAAATGAATAGGAGGATTTTTTATGTGTGGAATTATCGGTTTTACTGGCCAATTAGAGGCTAAAAATGTGTTACTTGAAGGTCTTCAAGCACTTGAATATCGAGGTTATGATAGTGCAGGAATTGCTTTTTATGAAAATGCAACCATTAAAACAATCAAAACAGTAGGTAAAGTATCTGCTCTTAAAGATAAAGTGGAAAGTGCTAATTTACCTCATACTACTTGTGGCATTGGTCATACAAGATGGGCTACTCATGGTGGTGTATCAGATGTAAATTCACATCCACACAGTTGTGGTAGAGTTACTTTGATTCATAATGGTATTATTGAAAACTATCATGAGATTGAAACTACACTTGCAAAAAAAGGAATATATCCAGTTTCACAAACTGACACTGAAATAGCTGCTATGTTAATAGATAGTCTTTATGAAGGTGATCCAATCAAAGCTATTACGGCTGCTGTTGAAATACTAGATGGTGCTTATGCTTTTTGTATTTTATTTGCTGATGAGCCAGATGTAATCTATTGCTTACGCAATGGTAGCCCTTTAGTTGCATGCTTAAGTAATGATGGAGCAGTAATTGCATCCGATATGGTAGCTTTAATTAATTACTCTAAAGAATATTTTGTATTACCAGAGCTTCATATTGCAAAGCTTACTAAAAATGATATTACAGTTACAAATCTCTTAGGTGAAGTAGTTTCCCCTAAAATCCAAGTTATAAATTGGGATATTACAGCTGCAAAAAAAGGTGGCTATCCACATTTTATGATAAAAGAGATTCATGAGCAACCAGATGCCCTACGTAACACGATTACACCACGTGTTAAAAATAAGGAATTATGCGACTTAAGTATTGATTCAATTCCAGCTACCTTATATAAAAGCATTAATCGTATCGTTATTACTGCATGTGGTACAGCAATGCATGCTGGCCTAATAGGAAAGGTATTACTTGAAAAATTATTAAGAATACCTGTAACTGTAGAGATCGCATCTGAATTTCGATACCAAGATCCTATTATGGGTGAAAATACTTTAGTGATTACAATATCTCAATCTGGAGAAACTGCGGATACACTAGCTGCACTGAAATTAGCAAATAGCGTGAATGCTCCTACCCTATCCATTGTTAACGTTAAGGGCTCTTCTATAGCAAGAGAAAGCAACTATGTAATGTATACTCATGCAGGACCTGAAATTTCAGTTGCTAGTACAAAGGCTTACACATCTCAATTATCATGCTTATATTTATTTGCACTACAATTTGCTTATAGTACAAATAAAATTACAGAAAAAGAAGTTAAACACTATATGGGTGAATTACAAAATGTGATTAATGCCGTAACTAAGACATTAGAACTAGATTCTAAAGTTGAAGAAATTAGTAAAAACCTAGTTAACTGTGATGATTTATTTTTCATTGGTAGAGGAATTGATTATGCACTTTCATGTGAAGGTTCCATTAAGCTAAAAGAAATAACCTATATACATTCTGAGTCATATGCTGCAGGTGAACTAAAACATGGTACTCTATCTCTTGTAACAGAAGGAATACCAGTTGTAGCTTTAGCAACTCAATCTAACGTTTATTCAAAAATGATCTCTAATATTAGAGAAGTAATTGCTAGAGGTGCAAATGTAATATTAATTACCAATGGTGATGAGGAAGTAGATACTACTCTTTATAAATATCATATTGCACTACCAAAAACAGATGATCTATTTACACCTTTTACAGCTGCTATTGTGTTACAAATGTTAGCTTATTATACTTCTGTTCATCGTGGTTTAAATGTTGATCAACCTCGCCATTTAGCAAAATCTGTAACAGTTGAGTAATTTTTAATACAACTTAGATTATGTATTTAACTATTTAACTTTAATAATAATAAAAGCTTTTGTTCCTGTTTTTTATGAACAAAAGCTTTTTTATTTAATATATCATTTTTTTATACTTACTAGTAAATACTAATTCCTTCATTCGTTAGACGTTTTATCTCTGCCTTACAATTCTCAAGTAATTCTAAAATTTCTTTGGATAATAGAACTGTCTCATCATATAATTGCTTCGCTTTTGATTTATTTTCCATCTTAATTGCATTAATAACTTCGTCACCCATGCTATGTAATTTATTATGTATTGGATCAATCTTATTCCAACTCTCAACTATTGTAGGATAATCAATACGAATTGCATGATAAAAATGTCCAAAAGCACATTTGCTGGAATTAGTTTGGATTGGGTAAATACGCATTTCTGTTACCATATTTCCTAAATTTTCAACCCATTTAACATGTGAAATGCTTGCGCTGTCTAATGTTGTAAGTAGCTCATCATTGGATACTCCATTTATACTTCCCTTTAAACCTTCAAGTAATCCTCTTACAATTTCAGATAATCTATCATCGATGTCTGACATCTGCCTTGCAAAATCTACACTTTCTACTGCTTGACCATGTATTTTTTGAGTCATTTCACTTAATTTTTCAGCATCATCACTAGAAGATTCCATTGCTTTCATTATTTCGGTTGTAGATATTTTTATTTCTGCCATGGAATTATTAATAATTGAAATATCTTCAATTTCGTGCTTAAGCATGGTAACATTTTTTTCAACCGTTGCTGTAATTAATTCAATTTTTTCATTCATCTGTTCTGTAGATTCTCTTGTTCGTTTAATACTATCCATACTTTCACTTGAAGCTGCATGAATATTGGTGACAAAATCTCTCATTCCTTCTAAATTTTTACCAGTATCATCAGCAAGCATACGTACTTCCTCTGCTACTACTGAAAATCCTCGACCATGCTCTCCAGCTCTTGCTGCTTCTATTGCTGCATTTAAAGCTAATAAATTCGTCTGTTTTGCTATACCTTGAACACTCTCTACAATCTTACCAACTTCTGTTGCTAGATCAACCAATAAATGAATCTTATCATCCATAACTTTTGTGTCTTCAATTACATTATTTCTTAAACTTTGCAGTTCATTTAATAGATAAAGGCTCTCATCATTTTGCTCTGCCAATTTTAAAGATTCGCCTGATAACTTTTCCAAGGTATTTGATGTTACATCTATGGACTCGTTAACTTGTTGCATACTTGCATTGGTCTCTTCAACAATTGCTAAATTGGATTCACTAAGTGATGATATTTCTGATGCAAATTCCATTAGTTGATATGATATATGTGACATCTCAACATCAAACTTACTAAGTGAGCTAACGATGTCTAACATTTCTTTTGCAGACTTTGACATTTTAACTTCATTTTCTAAAAGCCTTGTAAAATTACGATACATCCTTTTATGAATCGGATAATCGATGGTAGCCGGTTCTAATACCTGCTTACCAGACAACTTATCCTCAACATACTGTAGAATACATTCTGCTTCATGACATGGTTTTTTCATAGATTTTAGTTTCATTTGTTTACCTCTTAGTCTCTTTATACTTGTGCCTACTCATATTAATATTCATTTTACATGGTATATTATAGAATATTGTTATAATTATTATAGTTGTTGATAAAAAAGTTGTCAATTAAGGTCGAATGAGATTTTAGATTAAAGCTTACCCTTTAGAAAATTAGTATAAAAAAGAACCAAAAACATATACAAATGTATGATGCTTTGGTTCTAATATTATTTATATTAATACATATTTATACTAATTCATATTTATACTAATTCTCTAATTAATTGCTCCCTATCACCTTCTAGTAAATCAATTAAAGGTAATTCAATCATTGTATAACAACCTGGATTTTGCTTTAACGCTGCTCTAGCAGTTGATACTAAGATTTGTGCTGTTAATGCTGGATTGTTTATTCTCATATCAAATTCAAATAATTGATTATGAGTCGTTCCAGACACACCTTTTCTCCTAATTTTTACACCATGTCCCATATCTCTTAATGCATCCACTGATTCAACAGCCATAACATGAGTTTCATCATGAACAAAATATGGGTCAGATTTAATGGCTTCAGCTACATTTTTAAAGTCCGCTCCATCTGCTAACTCAACATATACCATTCTGCGATGAATTCCATCCCCTTTTGGCATTGTCATAGATAGTGCATCCTTAACACCTTCTTTACTGCGTACACATACAGAATGGCCCATGCTCATACCTGGTCCAAAGTCTGTATAGGTTATTCCTTTCGGTGCCATGGATTTAAGTAGTGCACGAATAACAGAATCACTACCAGGATCCCAACCAGCAGAGATAATAGATACTGCATTGTTCTTTTTCGCTATCTCGTCTAACTCAACCTTTAATTCATATATGGAAGAATGAATATCATAACTATCTACACAGTTAATCCCTTTACTTAATAACTCTTTACATGCTTCTGGAACCATTCTTGATGGTAGTGCATTGACAACAACATCAACATGTCCTAATTCTTCAACTGAACCAACAACTAGTACATTTGTTAGCTCAAGAGGTTGTACTTGATTTGGATTACTTCTAACAACTCCAGCTAATTCAAAATCAGAGGAAGAAAGTACTGCTTCCATTACTGCTTGTCCAATATTTCCATATCCTAGAATACCTATTTTTTTCTTTTCCATTTTACTCTCCATTCTGCCGATTCCAGTGTAGTATCACACCTTCTCCTGCCATATCTTATTCAAGTCTTCTTATTAACTAGTTCAAATCTAAACCATCGTTTACAAGCCAAAAAAAAACAACTTCATGAACATAAACTCAAATACTATGAATCTCAATTCTCTTAAAATAAATCTTAGCTATATATTACTTCGCTTAAAAATAGCCCTTTCGGATCGATTGTTTCACCTGATAAGGATCGATCCTTGCTTTCAATAATTTCTTTAACGTAATCAGGACTTATTGATCCGTCGCCAACCATAACTAAAGTACCAACTATAATTCTAGCCATATTTGGCCAAAAATCGTCTGCTTCAATCGTTATAACTATTTCATTAATATCAGAATATATATCCATATGAGTGATAGTTCTAATAGTAGACTTTTTCATACGTTTATTATCTGAAAAAGCTTTTAAATCATTTGTTCCAAGAAAATGCTTCATTCCTTCTTTCATCTTTAAGACATCTAATTTCTTAAAGCTGTAATAATTATATTTACGTTCAAATACCGATTGCACTTCACCCATAGTGATTTTATATTCATAACGAAATGCTTTTGCTAAATGACTACTATGAAATCTTTCTGGAACTTCAAATACTTCTAATACAGCAATATCTCTTGGTAAAAAACGATTTAAATAATGCTTAATTTCAAATAATTTCATATCTGTTTTTGTTATAAAATTGGCTATTTGCCCATAAGCATGTACCCCTGCTTCCGTTCTTGCAGCACCTACTAAGTTTACTTCTTCATTTTCCATTTTACTTAATACCGCTTCAATTTTATCTTGAATGGTTATACTCTTTGGATTTCCAATTTGCTTTTGCCATCCATCATACCTTGAACCATCATACTCTATCACTAATTTTATATTACGCATATAGGCCTCTTTCTATTATTATTCCCATAATCTAATGTGCTAAATCTTACTTTTTCTAAGCTTCTTATTTGCTTATTTATTATCTATTATTTTACTACAAATGTCTAGTATTTTATGCTAAAGTTAACAAAATTAACATGCAAAAAAACTATCCATTCGATAAGTTCCCTAGACGAATCAATTGGATAGTTTTTATTAATATAATATTTATGAAAGGAGTATTACAATTTTACAAATTAAACTTCAAATAATAAATCACCATAGGTTGGTACTGGCCATAAATCTTTTTCAACAAGTAGTTCAAGAGCATCTACATAACTTCTTAACTCAGTCATTTCTTTAAATACCGTATTTCTAAAGAACATGGCTTGACTAGCACCTTCAAGCTCAGAAGCTTCTTTTACGTATTCTGTTAAGGTATCTTTAGAAGCCTTAGCTTTCTTTAACAAATCAGTTGTTTCTTTTAAAAGACCCTCTTGTACAGAAACATCAATATCAGCTACTGCATTTTTTACAGAATTAATAGAATTTGCTAAGTTTCCAACAAATTTAATTACAGCAGGAATATATAATTTGTTAGCCATTTCAATCATAGTCTTAGCTTCAATATTTATTGTTTTTGAATAGGTTTCATACTCAATTTCCGCACGAGAATGAAGTTCAATTGGTGTGTATACGTTGTGTTTACCAAATAATGTGATAGCTTTTTCACTTACTAGTGAAGGAATAGCTTCAACCA
>JAFAEB010000374.1 GCA_023424235.1 Bacillota bacterium | reverse complement strand
GAATAATCATAGGACTCTTTTAATGGAGCTAAAGCTAATTTACTATTATGTTCCTCTTTATTTTGTTCCAAACTATGGTTCTCATCTTTTATAGGTAAATAGGAATCTTGCTTATCAGCAGCTGATTTGGATCGATTATTATCATATAGACCTATTGATTGATTAAAAGTATTAGCTTGATGTGAGCTTAGTAGACTAGTTATATCCTTTGATTCAATTGTATCGGACTTATTATCGTATAATTCTACATTTGTAGAACTACTTTCTCTTCTTTCGACAGCTGTAGTATTTTTTAGTCGATTTACTTCAAAAGGTTCTGGTAGCTTCTGTTCTACATTTTTTTCTTCTTTTTCCTCAGTAAGTTTAACCTTTGGTATTAATTCTTTACCTTCTAGAGCACCTTTAACCTTTTGATATATAAATTGATACAATTCTTCACCATTTTTAAAGCGTATTTCTAGTTTTGCTGGGTGAACATTAACATCAATCATTTCATTTAAGATTTCAATATGCAAGGATGTAAAAGGATATCGATGTGCCATAATATACGGCTTATATGCTTCTTCAATTGCTTTATAGATAAGTCCACTTTTTATATAACGACTATTAATAAAATAATTTTCGTAATTTCGATTTCCTCGGGTTACGATAGGCTTAGCGATGAAACCATGTATTTTAATATTCTCGATACTATCTTCTATATATACTAAATGATTGGTTATTTCGCGACCATATACATTATATAAAATATCTTTCAAATTATTATTACCAGAGGAATGAAGTTTCACTTGGTTGTTATTAATGAACTTAAAAGATATGTTTGGATGGGAAACAACTAAGCGTTCCATAATATCATTAATATAACCTGCCTCTGTCACTGGAGATTTTAAGAACTTACGTCTTGCAGGTGTATTAAAAAATAGGTTACGTATGATAAAGGTTGTCCCATTAGGGCAACCAATATGTTCCATGCTCTTTTCATCTCCACCAGCAATTACATATCGTATACCAGTAAAGGAATCACTCGTTTTCGTTACTAATTCAACTTGCGCAATTGCTGCAACACTAGATAATGCTTCACCTCGAAAACCTAAACTAGAAACAGTAAGTAAATCAGTGGCAGTTCTAATTTTACTTGTAGAGTGCCTTAAAAATACCAAGGGAATATCCTCTTCATCAATACCAGTTCCATTGTCAGTTATACGAATAAAGCTAATTCCACCCTCTTTTATTTCTACTGTTATTGCATTCGCACCTGCATCAATTGCATTTTCCACTAATTCCTTTACAACTGCTGCTGGTCTTTCTATAACTTCTCCAGCTGCAATTTGGTTAATTGTGTTTTGATCTAATAGGGCAATTTTACCCATTATAATCACCTCTTTCTAGCTGTATAAAATGATTCAACAATTATCATTACATTCCTAGTACTTTCTTTTGTAATTCAAATAGTTTATTTAATGCATCCATAGGCGTTAAGTGATTTAGATTAATTTCTTTAATTTCTCTCGAAATATCGTCATATAAATCACCTTTCTTATCGTTTACTTGAGGGTCAGATTCAAGGTCAAAGAATGATAATTGAGAAGGAATATCACAGGATTTCTTCTTATTTCTGCTTATTTTATCAAGCATTTTCTTTTCATGAGTTTCAAAGTCATCAAAATGCTCCTCTTTATGGCCATCCTCTTTCTCTCTTTTGGCTATATCATTCTTACTAATTTCGTCTACGATTTCTTTTGCTCTTTTTAAAACATTATCTGGTACACCAGCAAGCTTAGCAACTTGAATACCGTAACTCTTGTCGGCCCCGCCCTTTACAATTTTACGGAGGAAAATAATATCCTCACCCTGTTCTTTTACGGCAATACAATAATTATTAACACTTTCAATCATGCCCTCTAACTCTGTAAGCTCATGATAATGTGTTGCAAAGAGTGTTTTAGCACCAAGTAATTTAGGATTTGCTATATGTTCTACCACTGCCCAGGCAATACTTAATCCATCATAGGTGGATGTTCCACGTCCAATTTCGTCTAATATTAAGAGACTATTTTTTGTAGCATTTCTTAATATATTGGATACCTCTGTCATTTCTACCATAAAAGTACTTTGTCCAGAAGCTAAATCATCTGATGCTCCGACTCTGGTAAATATTCTATCAACAATTCCTATATTCCCGTAGGAAGCTGGAATAAAACTTCCGATTTGAGCCATTAAAACAATTAGGGCTGTTTGCCTCATATATGTAGATTTACCTGCCATATTAGGGCCTGTTATAATGGATACTCGATTTCCTTTATTATTTAAATAGGTGTCATTAGCAACAAACATATCGTTTGAGATCATTTGTTCAACAACTGGATGTCTACCATCTTTTATATCGATAACACCATCTTCATTCATATTAGGTCTTATATAATTATTACGCTCTGCTACAAAAGCTAATGATGTTAAACTATCCATTTTCGCGATAGCCTTAGCAGTTTGTTGAATACGGTTAACCTGGTTTGCTATTGTATCTCTTATTTCACAAAATAAGTTGTATTCTAAGGTGTATAGCTTATCTTCAGCACCTAAGATTAGATCCTCTAATTCCTTTAATTCTTGGGTAGTATATCTTTCTGCATTGGCTAAGGTTTGCTTACGGATCCATTCTTTTGGTACTAAATTTTGATAGGAGTTCGTTACTTCTAAATAATAACCAAATACTCGATTAAATTTAATTTTTAAATTTTTTATACCAGTACGATCTCTTTCTTTTGTTTCTAATTCATAAAGCCATGTCTTACCTTCTGTTTTAGCTTGTCTTAATTTATCTACTTCATTATGATAACCATCTTTAATAATACCGCCTTCTTTTATGGCAATTGGGGCCTCTTCAACTATAGCATTCATGATTAAGGTACATAAATCTTCAAGTGGGTCTAGTTCATCGTGGATATTTTTTAATAGTGAACTAGACATTGAACTCATTAAATATTTTATATGAGGTATCATTTCTAAGGAAGAACGAAAAGCAATTAATTCCCTAGGTCCAGCAGTTTTATAGCTAATTCTACTGATAAGGCGTTCTAAGTCATAGATAGGGTTTAAATACTCTCTAATCTCCTCCCTAGTAATTACTGAACGATTAATTTCTTCTATGGCATCGAGCCTATTATTAATATCATCTTTATGTATTAAAGGTTGTTCAACATAAGTCCTTAATAATCTTGCACCCATTGCGGTTTTTGTTTTATCTAATACCCATAGTAAGGAGCCTCTTTTTTGCTTTTCACGTAGGGTTTCTACAAGTTCAAGATTCCTTCTAGTAAAGCTATCAAGAAGCATATATTTATTTGTTGTATAAGGTGTTAATCTAGTTAGATGACTTAAGGAATTCTTCTGTGTTTCATATAGGTATTGCATTACTGAACCAGCCGCAATTACACCGATAGAATAATCTTTTAAACCAAGACCAGCTAAATCTTTTACCTTAAAATGTTCTTTTAATGCATTCATACATAATTCATCATCATAATACCATGGTTCTAAGTCAGATACTGCGATTCCTAATCGTTCTTTCAGTTCCGAAATATTTACTCCACTCACCATAAAGGTACTGTTACATACTATTTCAGAAGGAGTAAACTTATTAATTTCATCTAGTAATTTACGATCCGTATCAACTTCAGTAACATAAAAGTCACCAGTTGAAATATCTACCGTTGCTATACCATATGCATTAACTGTATGTACAATGCTCATTAAATAATTATTTTTACTTTCATCTAATGCTTGTTGATTTAAATTGGTACCAGGAGTAACAATTCGTATTACTTCACGTTTCACAATTCCCTTCGTAGCTTTCGGGTCTTCAACCTGCTCACAGATCGCAACTTTATAACCTTTTACAATTAATTTATTTAAATATCCATCACATGCATGATATGGAATACCACACATAGGTGCACGTTCTTCTAATCCACAATTTTTTCCAGTTAATGTTATCTCTAATTCCTTTGAACATATAAGTGCATCCTCAAAAAACATTTCATAAAAATCGCCTAGACGGTAAAATAGTATACAGTCCTTATATTGATTTTTTATTTCCATGTATTGTTGCATCATTGGTGTTAGTTCTGCCATAACATAAGCTTCCTTTCTACTCTACTACATAAGGATCTTCTTGTAGGTTATCCCCTAGTGCTGCTGTTGTTGCTAATATATCACATCGTTCATTCTCAACATGTCCATTATGTCCTTTTACCCATTCAAATGTTACATTATGATTCTTTTTTGCTTCTAATAATCGCTTCCATAAGTCTACATTTTTAACCGGTTCATTTTTACCGCGCTTCCAACCTTTTTTTATCCATCCATCTATCCAATGTTCATTAAATGCTTTTACAAGATACTGGGAATCTGAGTAAAGTGTGACATCGCATGGTTTCGTTAATGCTTCAAGTCCAATGATAGCAGCCATTAATTCCATTCGGTTATTGGTTGTTTTTTTGTATCCGCCAGAATACTCACGTCTATGTTCTTTTCCCGTTGCATCCACGTAAGATAAAATTGTTCCATAACCTCCTGGCCCATCTGGGTTTCCTCTCGCGGAACCATCTGTATATATGTTTACTTTCATACTTACCTCCAAATATCCTTCTATAATTACATCTACTAAATACTTTATCTACTTGTATTTACTATCTACTTGTATTTATTATTTGCGAATCATTTTTAATTTACATAAAAATACGAAATGTAGAGTCTGCCAAAAAAGATTTTTTATTATCTTGTAAGGCAGACTCTCCTTATAATTACATTCTTATCAGGATTTATTATAACATAACTTGACCTAATTGCAATGAAAAATCGATGGAATCCAATAATATAAGCATTCTACTTTAATCTTCTTTCTAAAAAAATATGTCCATTTTTATTTCTAATTAGTAACATATTTTAATAAAAAAGTTGATTCAATGTTCAAGCCAATGGATATCTTTACTTAAAATCACGCATTTTAAGGATATTCGAAAAAACCACTTGATCATTTGTATAAAAAATAATATAATATACAAAAATATAAATATTACCAGCGTTGATAAAAGCTACGATTTATAAATTTCCTCAGAGAACCGATGGTTGGTGCGAATCGGTGAAAGGTTAAATCTTTCCACTTTTGGAGCTGTCAGTGACAAACTGAAGGTTAGTAACCTTTATCTTACTTTTGAGTGGCCACATATTATGTGGCAATTTGGGTGGCAACACGGATTCCTTTCGTCCCATGTTTATGGGGTAGAGAGGATTTTTTTATGTAATAATTTATGACATAATCAAATCACTACTACTCCTGATTTATCATATTATACTAGATTTTAACCATATTATATTTATTTAAAGGAGGCAATTATGTTAGATATTAAATTTGTAAGAGAAAATCCAGAAATCGTGAAAGAAAATATTAAACGTAAATTCCAAGATCACAAATTAGCAATGGTTGATGAGGTGATTAAATTAGACGAAGAAAGTCGTTTAACAAAAGGGGAAGCAGATTCTCTTAGAGCAGAAAGAAATAAACTTTCTAAACAAATCGGAACACTTATGGGCCAAGGAAAAAAAGAAGAAGCTGAGGAAATTAAAAAACAGGTTACTGCAAGTTCTGACCGTTTAGCTGAACTAGAGGCAAAAGAAAATGAACTTAATGAACAAGTAACTAAAATTATGATGATACTACCAAATATTATAGATCCTAGTGTACCAGTTGGTAAAGATGATAGTGAAAATGTTGAAGTAAAGCGTTACGGTGAACCTGTAGTTCCAGAATTCGAAGTTCCATACCATACTGAAATTATGGATAAATTCAATGGTATCGATTTGGACAGTGCAAGAAAAGTTGCAGGTAACGGTTTCTACTACTTAATGGGTGATATTGCAAGATTACATTCAGCAATCATTTCCTATGCTAGAGATTATATGATTGACAGAGGTTTTACTTACTGCATCCCACCTTATATGATTCGTAGCGAAGTAGTAACTGGTGTTATGAGCTTTGCTGAAATGGAAGCAATGATGTATAAAATCGAAGGGGAAGACCTTTACCTAATTGGTACCTCCGAACATTCTATGATTGGTAAATTTATTGATACTATTATTCCAGATACAGAACTACCTAAAGCATTAACTAGCTACTCTCCTTGCTTTAGAAAAGAAAAAGGTGCTCATGGTATTGAGGAACGTGGAGTTTACCGTATCCATCAATTTGAAAAACAAGAAATGATCGTAGTATGTGATCCAGAAGAAAGTATGGCTTGGTTTGATAAATTATGGCAAAATACAGTAGACCTATTCCGTACACTAGATATTCCTGTAAGAACTCTAGAATGTTGTTCTGGTGACTTAGCAGATCTTAAAGTAAAATCAATTGACGTAGAAGCATGGTCTCCAAGACAAAAGAAATACTTTGAAGTTGGTAGCTGCTCTAACTTAGGAGATGCACAAGCTAGACGTCTAAAAATTCGTGTAGTAGGTGAAAAAGGTAAATATTTTGCTCATACCCTAAACAATACAGTTGTAGCACCTCCAAGAATGCTAATTGCTTTCCTTGAAAATAATCTAAATGCTGATGGTACAGTAAATATTCCAGAAGCATTAAGACCATATATGGGTGGAAAATCATTAATTAAATAATGTAGATAATAAATAATAAGTCAAAAAGAGTATTTGTTTTGCATACTACTCTTTTTGACTTAATTTAACTTAACTTTATTTAATTTATTTAATATGGAACTAGACTAGTTATATTATCTAGCTATAAATTAATAACCTGAATGGTCACGATCTAATACAGCACCGAAATATGCATACTTTGGTTTAAACATCTTATCAAATAACAATGGATTACGATCACTTCTCCATGAGTTTGCATCAGAGATACCCCAGAATGTTATTCCACTTACTTTGGTAATACCTGCTTTATTATCTTCTGCTATTCTGCTTATAAGATCATAATAATATTTACCTTGAGCTATTAAATTCTCCTCAGTAGGAGCTAGTATATTCGTCCATTCACCAAGACTAATGTCAAGCTCTGTAATCTGTACATCCAAGCCAAGTTCACTAAAAGCTTTTAATGTCTTCATATAACTATCAATAGAATCCTTTGTATATAAATGGCCTTGACAGCCTATACCGTCAATTAAGTATCTACCTGTTTCATCAACAAGGGTATTGGCAAGCTTGACCATATGTTGGGTCTTAAATTGCTCATTATAGTCATTATAATAGAGTTTAACTGTTTCAGGTGCATATTTATCTGCATAGTAAAATGCATACCAAATATAATCATCACCGATAATTTGCTTCCAATTACAATCACGATAAGAACCGTCCTCCATAATGCCTTCATTTACAACATCATAGGCATAAAACAAATCTAAATATCCGAAAGATTCTAGTTGTTCAAATACTTGCTTTATGTAGCTTTCCATTCTTTTAAGCATCGTATCACGGTCCACCAAGGATTTTGTGGTGTCGAATCCTTCATAAAAAATCCATTGAGGAGTTTGACTATACCAAACTAACGTATGTCCACGAACTGCTAAATTGTTGTTCTTAGCCCACTCAAGCATATTAAGTGTTTTCTGAGAAAATTCAACAACAATATCATTTGTCGCAATACTCTTATCTTTGTTTAAGGTATAATCTGGTTTCATATCATTCTCCATTGTCACACTATTATAATTTTCAATAATGTGTTCAGAAAACTTACTTTGTGTTATTATATGATCCGAAATACAAGTACCAGCCTTCATTCCATATTCTTCGTAAACCTTCTTAATTCCACCTTCAACTAGACTAAGTTCACTAACAGGAACTACTTTTACATCATTTTTCTCTTCTTCATTATTTTTACCTTCATTCTGATTGCCTGAAACTACATCCTGATTCTCTTTAGAATCTGAGTCTTGACTTGCTAGCTTATCACTAGTGTCCGTTTCTACATTTTCTTGACTCAATGTGGTGTCCGCTTTTTGTGTAGAGTCTTTTGCCGATTTAGAACATGCAGTAATCGTTAATACAATCATTAGTATAAGACTTAAAGATATAAGTCTTAAAAATCCATGTTTCATAATGGTCTGCTCCTTTTCATTATTATGTATTTACTAATATACCCTTATTCTTATTAATAGTCTAATCAAATATTGCTTGATTTTGGGTATATTTAGCGAAAAAAACTCCATGAAATAATAATCTCATGGAGTTTAAAACTACTTCACTATGGTATACATAACATTTGAATTACGATCAAGTTCAATATTATTTTCCTTAAATAATCTTTCTAAAGTTACAAACTCATATCCTTGTTCTTTTAGTTTAGGTATAAAAATATCTAGTGCTTCGACAGTGTAATGATTACCCGCAAAATCATGTAATAAAATAATTGTGCCATCCTTTACTTGATTAATTATACGTTCAGCTCTCTCACTTGAGCCTACATTATTGTTCCAATCTTCAGCATTTATTCCACATACAAATGTTAAATCGATGGCATCATACATTAAATCATTCACTGATATATAAGGTGGACGAAAGAATTTAGGATACTGTCCGATTACTTCTTTTATTTTTTCAGAAGTATATGTAATCTCCTCTTTCATTTCTTCTTCTGTTAAAGTATTCATATGGAGATGATTTTTAGAGTGATTTTCGATTTCGCATCCCATCTGATATGCTCGTTTCATTACCTCACTAGTATTAGAATCAATATTATTACCTATCACGAAAAAGCTTGCCACAATATTGTGTTCTTCTAATTTATCTAGTATCTCGACTGTGGTCGACAGATTAGGTCCATCATCGAAGGTAAGAGCGATAAATTGCTTCTTAGCTTGTGTATTTGTGTTCATATCTAAAGCTTCAATACTTGTTACTTTTAATTCTGTTTCATCATTATCGTTCCCTACATCATCTTTTATTACTTCATCATTCATAATATTATCAGACATATTATTATTTTGGATATCCTGGATTACCATATCACCAGAATTGTTATCCTTATCCTCCCATACATTATTCGATTTACTCTTCCTGCAACCTGTAACTATAAAAAGAACTATGACAATAGATAAAAATAAGTAACTCTTATGCACTCTATACTCCCTTCGTCTTATATATACCCATATTATCATATTTCATATCATTAATAAAGTAATAAAAGCTTATCCCATGGGTCCGCCACAACACAAACCACTTCCTCCACAACACAGATTACAGAATAAGTTAGCTAAACATAATTTATTGCAACAATCCGTATTTTGAAAGGTTGGCATACCATAATTTTGCCCCATCCCTTGATACCAATTACTTCTATTTTGAATTTGCATTAATAGGTTCTGGTACTCCATATTTGAAGGTTCCATTCGAATTGCTGTTTGGATATAATCAAGGGCAGTCGTTGTTTGCCCTTTCCCAAGATATGCTATGGACATATAGTAATACCATCTACTAGTTTTATTTTTGATTGAACTTAATACATTAATAGCTTCATTATAGCTAGCACTATTAATATAATTTACAGCTGCTCTTAGATAAATATCTCCCTCTTCATAACCACCAAAGTTTCTAAAATCTCCATAATTACCATATCCACCAAAGCCTTGATTTGTCTGTCCGTAACCACTTGAAAAATCCTTATTCATAATCGCCTGATATGCAGCTTGTACTTCTTTAAACTTTTCTTCTGCTTCTGCTTTGCCTGCATTATTAACGTTTGCATCAGGGTGATAAATTCGGCTTAATTTGCGATAAGCCTTTTTAATCTCATCATCTGTTGCATTTTTTGCAACACCCAATACCTCATAAGGATCTCTCATTGTTCTTCTCCTTTGTGTATACAATATTAAATCTTGTCCAAATACCTGAATATAGTATATTACGTAGTATTTCAACATTATAAAGAATCGGTAACTTCTCGAATTCATTGGCAGCTTCAGCAGCTATCATCATTAAACTTTCTTTCACCCATTCATGAAAATGTTCTCTTTCTTTATAATCTAGTAGTGGATTAAATTGATTCTTTTTTTGATCCTCTTCCATATCATCGTATGCATCAATAATATAAATGAATTTACTTATATAATAACCAATTTTTTTAAGACTATCTTTAAAGCAATCATTATGAACATAGAAGATTTCACTCATTATAGTACCAAAATATCCAGATAACAAATCAATATTACTTTCATTATTTCCTTCTGCTTTTTTAATTTCATCCAAGCAATTTATAATTAATGGGATTTTTTCATTATATAAATGACTAATCTTCTTATTTTTTCCTTGAAGTAAAAGAGCAAATATTTTTTTGAGGACCTTACCTTCATCCAACCAATCATCTTCACATTTATAATAAGTTAGTAAAATATTCATATCAGCAACATATTCTGTATAATCATTATAATTATAATTATGCTTAATAAATGGATTAGCAATACATCTTATGGATGCACTTTTATCCTCAGGTTCATATAAAGCAGTTAATAATAGCACTAAAAAAGTCATATCATAACTAAGTGTTAACTGCCCTGTCACTCCATACTTATCCTTTAGTACTCGACATAAACCACAGTAATAACTCTGATATACATCAAACTCCTTGAATTTCATTTCTTTTTTATTGATCACTATATATCCAAAGATAACTTTCAGCTCCTTTTAGTAAATTGCGTTTTACATTTTGGACAGGTAATCATAATTTTACCCTTGCCTTTTGGTATACGAATTTTTTGCTTACATGATTTACATGTATAAATATGATGGGTTTTTCTCATTTTCGTATGTTTTATTTGATTTTGAAACAATGCTCTAATACCTTTTGTTTTATCTAAAAACCAACGATTTTCAGCATTTCTTTTACTATAATTTTTAGAAAAAATTCGACTATATGAATATGCTAATAGAGCTACTCCTAATAAGTTTAATATTCCTGTTCTTAAAAAATTGTCTAATACAATACAGATAAGGGATGTCCATATTAAAAATAAAGATAGAGAATCTGTTCCATATCTACCTTGCATAAAACGCATTAATTTTTCTCTCATAATTACACCTTTCTACCATTTTTTATTTATAAATTGAATTATATTTTAATTCGCTTAATAAATCAATGAATCCATCATTTAAATCATTAAATTTTTATGTAATGTTTATTAAAAGTTTGGCCAATTTTTTAAGCTATACTTAGAAACTAAAATTAAAAGAGTGAATTAATTTCTTAATTCACTCTACTATATAATTATTTTATTGTATTCCAATTGCCATCTTCTAAGAAGGAGTTACACAGTTCTATAGCCTTATCTATAATATCATCAGAATATCCCATAATACTTAGTAGTTTAATTGCATTCTTAGAAACAGCACGTCCACTATGAAGTTTATAATCAAAATGAATATCGTTATCCATAATTTCTTCTTTAAAATGAAAGTTTTTATAGTAATTTTCTAGTATATAAGTTAACTCAATATCATGTGTTGCTGCAAAGCATAAAAAATTTCGTATAGAAAAATTATATAATATTTGTGAAGATGCAGCAATTCTTTCAAGGGTATTGGTTCCTCTTAATACTTCATCAACAAAGCATAGTGTTGGAATTTCTTCGTTACCTTTATCAAGAATTCGTTTAAGTGACTTAATCTCTACGATATAATAACTCTCTTTACTAAATATATCATCTCGTAAAGCCATGGACGAAGCGATTTGAAAATAACTAGCTTCATAGGACTTACTTAATGAGGTAAAAATCGTTTGTGACAATATTGCATTAATTGCCACAGATTTTAAAAAGGTGGATTTTCCAGATGCATTCGAACCAGTTATAAGAACGCAATCACGAACTTCAATGGAGTTTGGTATTGGTTCAGTAATTAAGGGATGGAATAATTCCTCTACATGTAATAATGGTTCTTTTTTATGAACTAATTTTGGTATTGAATAGTAAGGTATCATGGTTCGAAAGGACGCAACGGCAATCATACTGTCAATTAAACCAACAATTTCAAACATACGGTTTAGATTATCTCTATTTTTATGAATATTATCTAGCATTCCATTAAATTTAATTAAGTCGATATGAAATAATATTCTTATATAGTCAAGAATAACATCTCCAAGATCACCATTAGGAGATTTCGCAGCTACATACTTAGAACCTCTTTTAAAGGACTTAAATTTTGTATAAATTGATTCTAACTCATCACAGTATGGTTTAATCTCTTTTATATGAAGCTTTGTAATACTTTTTATTGAATCTAGCATACGAATAATATAGGAAGACACTGTTATATAAGAATCAATTTCACCTTTTCTACTATAGTATCTAAGAACATTATTACAAACCATAATGAAGGTTAATATTCCACCGATTGCAGGTTGAATAAATATTAATAAGATTGAAGCAATCAATCCAATTGCCATCCCAATATGAGCAGCTGTAGAGTCTCTCCTAACATTATAAAAATAGTTAATATACTCATATATAGAAATATTTTGTATTTTTCCTAAATAACTTAGAACAATTTGAAGTTCGATAGCTTTCTCTGGATTTTGTTCAAAAAACTCAATAAGGCTATTTCTCTCACGTAAAACCTTCTCATCAAAGCTTAGATTCTTTAATATGGAATATAGATATTCTTCTCCAACAGAACTTGCGGTATTATTAATTAATAAATATATTTCTTCAAAATCTAGATCCTCCCACGTGATAGTATCAATATCAAGCTCTAGATTTGATTTTGATCGATAATAAAATCCAATGGAATATAGCTGTTCTACCGAATAATTATGATTTAGTGCCTTTCCCCAATTGTTTTTTAGTTTCAAAGCTAGCAGTTTTCTATTATTCTTACTATCGTATATACTCTTAATTACTAAAATAACGAGAGCAGCTAATATAATATATAACAATTCCATTCTATAACCTCACCTTCGATACATACTCTTAAATCATTATTCCCATTATAAAAGCTTATCCTACTAAAGTCAAATTAAAATGCCATTAATAATCAATACAAAAAAAAAGACCTATTTACTAATACGTAGTAAATAGGTCTGAATATTTTATTAATTATTAATTACACGAACAACTTTAATCGGTGTTCTATAAAACATATTAGAAATCTTAATTCCAGTTCTAGCATTACTTGCATGAATTACTTGACCATTACCTATGCATATTGCAACGTGGTTAATATAACTTCCACTTCCGTAGAATACTAAATCTCCCGCTTTTGCATTAGATGCACTAATCGTAGTTCCAACTCTTGCTTGCTCTCTTGATGTACGTGGAAGAGATACCCCATACTTCTTAAATATTTGTTGTGTAAATCCAGAACAGTCTACACCATTTGTTAAACTTGTTCCACCCCACACATAACGATTACCTAAGAATTGTTTTGCATAGGAAACTAAGTTCGCTCTTGTACCAGATACACCAGTTGTTGATTCATCAATTGTTACAGCTTTCTTTAACTCATAAGATAATTTTATATATTGTCTTGCTACATAACCTTCATCAGCATCGATTTTAACTTTAACCCAATCCGTTGTAACTTCTTCAACTTCCATCTCTTCTTCAAATGGTACACTTGTTACTACTCCGGCTAATAAACTAGGTTCTGTTCTTACATTTAATGCATCTGAAGTTACTGTTGCTACCAGACTACCAACTTTTTTAGCTAATGTTACTGCTTCTTCACCTGTTATCAAGAAACTTGCTTTTACATATCCAGTAACTTTACCAGATTTAATTTTTGCCCATCCATCTTCTGTTATTTCTATAATTGTACATCCTGCATCTTTTGGAAGTTTACCAATTATCTTTTTATCTTCACCGGCTTCTTTTCTAATATTTAAGTGATTCTCAACATTAGCAACGCCTAAGTTATTGTAATCATATTCAGCAACACTTGTTTCTAAGGCTTTAATTGTAATTTCGGATGCTGCTGCTGTATTGCCTGAATCGTAATAGTTATCTAATGTAACTGTAATACCTGCAACAGATTGTTCACGGTATACTCTAGAAGCATACGAGATATTAGAGTTTAAAGTAAATAACACAGTACCAGCGAAACAAAGACATGATAACTTTATTAACTTCCTATTTGATTGGTTCATTGTGTTCCTCCTAAGCTCACACATCAACATATTTCTAATAAACCAATTAGTTGTTACAAATATGTTAAATTTGTTTTAACTTATTATATCAACTTGTGATATAATTGTCAACTATAAAAGTGTACTTAATGGAGATGGTGTATGCTTTTTTTAGAGAGAACGTACATATTATATATTAAAGCAGCAATATTTATATACAGTTTGAATGAAAAACTCAATAAGATATTAAAACTATACCTGTTTTTGGCAAAATATACCTGTAATATTTGTAATAAAATCGTAAAAAATTGGTCTATCGATTTGGTATCTACAGACCGTGTAATATCTAATATTTAATAAATTTATATTTCATGAAATTAATTTACCACTATTCTTCCTGAAATAATATCATAAAGAAGGAGTGCATAAATCTACACTCCTTCTACTATAAAATATGATTATGGGGCATTATTTGTAGTTTGCGCAATCGTAATTGTGTTACGCTTCACATCCGTATGTGAAAAGTATTTCTCATATATCTTTTTATTATAATACACCGCTATTCCTTCTTGCATATCACCTGTAATTTCAAACGTTATTTCACCATTTGTATTAATATTTGCATTCGTACTATCCGCATTTGCTCCTTCTGCATCTACAGATTCAAACTCATAGCGAATTGGTTGTATTTCTGTTAATCGATACCTACCTTTTGGTAAATGTTCAAAACGAACTCCATTGCCATTAGTTAATGATTGGAATTCTATAAAATCAAAATTACTTTCAATGACCTCATCATCTTCATTCAATTTATCCAAGCGGAAGAAGAAAACGGCATTACCATGTTGTGGTAGGAATTCATTGATTACTTTATTTACTTCAATTGAACCATCAATATCTGTATAATTATTAGTAAAGGTTAAAGTAACGTCTAATGGGGTGGTTATTGTTGTTTCACCACCTTCTGTACCATGAATATAGCGATATAATCTGATATCTTGATAGTCTGTGGTATTTCGAATTTTATAAAAATAAATAACATATTTTACATTAGTTCCAGAACCAGTAGCAGTTTCAACATATCCATCATAAGTTCTGAAATAGTTTTGGTAGATGGTTGATGCTGTTTTCCATCCTGAATAATTGTATTGTCTGCTTCCATCTCTAACTCTACTTCCGTTTGAATTAAAGGATAGATTACTACTATTACTCCAATAAACCCAATTATCAGATTCTTTATCTCCATTATAATATCCATTAACATATTCAATTGGAGCAGGTAATTTTTCTAAATTACCATTTTGATCTAATTTACCTGTTTCGTAAGGGTAATTCTCTTCATTGATTGGTAATTCATTAATAATTCTTTTCAATTCATCATCAACGATTATTTGATTCCAATTGCCTGCTACACCATCATCTATATCTCGTGATTGCCAATAACCTTCTGTATCATCCTCTATTGTATTTATAACTTTATACAAATTACCTGTTACATTAGAACCTGTTGGAACTATAGTAGGAACAACTACATCACTTGATACATGTTCTTGGTTTAATGATTTAACCACTTCTCGGTGTATGTTGTCTAATGTTGATTCTGAATAACCACTATCATCGACATAGTTTAATTCTGTTACACTATAAGAAGACTTAATTGTAGTTAATTTTATGGTAGCAAGTTCATTTGCTCTTAATTTTAGTAAACCATTTACTATATTATAGTTTGTAAGAGAAACTCCATCAAAGACGGTTGCAACTCCATTATAGAGTGATGGTATTGCTCCATTCTCACCAATTCTAACTTCAAAAATAAATTCCTTATCCGTATTATCACTTGTATTTGTTAGATCTTTCTTAATAATTAAGCTACCTTTTATGTCTGCCTTTACTGCAGGATGAGGAAAAATTAAAGAAGATATTGTTGTACCGTTATAATACTCAATTTCTGCCACATTATTCGATGGATAATAAATTTCATTATCAACTTTATCTGCATTGCTTAATCCTCGTATTGCCGCCTGTTGCGTATTGTAATAACGAATTTCTCGTATACCATCCCGATTCCAATCATCATAATAAGCATAATATAGATCCGTTGATGGTGCTAAAGGTAATGTTTCATTGTTAACAGACACTTTATAACTTAGTTCATAGGTTTGAGTTGGTCCAAGCTTACCTTCTGAATCCATAATCCTCCAACTTATAGTGCGGTTGCTACTATTATACTGAGGTAGGAATTCATTAGGCCATCCATTCACGTTTATAATACTAGTAGGATTAGAATTATCATAAACGATACCATTATTATATTTTATTACAAAAGAATTTGGCTCTAAATTAACATATTGGCTTAAAGTATCACTTATATTCATGTTTGTAACATAGATAATATTTGTTTCTGTTATTTCCTTTGATAAATCTGTGAAAATCTGAGTAAAATCTGCTACATTATTAATACTATAATACTTATCTTGGTAAGGATTTGAACTAGGATTTAATAGTTTTGCAATATTGTTACTATCATTTCCAATACCAATGGTATATATTTTTATCGTTTTATTTGGAAAAGCTTGCTTTATAGCTCTTGCTTCTGTTAGTGCAGGTGGAATTGCATCACTTGCACTAACCGCACTACTTTGTGTATAGTTCCCATTCGATGCAGGTATTAAATAACGGTTTGCTTCACCATCTGTTAAGTAAATGACATAGGTACTGTTCGTGTTTGTTGTTACGAAAGATAATCGTTCTCTTACACCTAAAAAGCCGGCATGATTATTCGTACCATAATTGTTATCACCTTTTATATCAACAATAGATTTCGGTGTTCTAGTTCCATTTGCTTGCAGTATTGAATAGGAATTCTTTATAGCATTGGCATCACTGCTTTGATCAGCTAGTAGCATGTAATATTTACCTTGTAAAAAGTTCTTATTATTACTAGCATAAGCTATGATACTTATCTTACTTTGGACATTTCCAGTCGTACTATTTAGTACATAGTCTACCATTGCATTCATTTGGTCCACCAATAGCTTCCACCTACTAGGATTACTACTCGAAGCGCTACCACCGGATATAGAATTATTCATACTAGTAGAAACATCAATTGCAAACACTAAGTTTATTGGATAGGATTGCTTTATTATTTCAGTTGATTCATCCTGATCACCTATTACTGATAGCTTAATCGTATAGCTTCCATCCTCGTTTTTATAACCTGTTTTATCAATGGTTGGATTAACTTCTAAAATATCCGTTATAGTACCATTAAGAGTATTGGCACTAGTTGCACCCACAACAAAGGATAAGGATAAATTGCTCAAACTATTAAGCGCCGCTAAGGAAGAAATTGTAGTCACAAGTAATGGTTTTTCATCCTCATTAATAGGACTTTCTACTTCTTCATTATCTTCATCCTCATTTATAGGATTTTCTCCTTCACCTGCTTCATCCTCATTTATTGGTGAATTGTTCTCAAAATATACATCAGATATAAGACTATTATCATCTCTATAACCATTCATAGTATCCATTCTAAATAAACTGTATTCATCATCATCCTCGTCTTCTACTGGATCAGTAATTACTTCGTCATCTTCGTCTTCTACTGGAACAGTAATTACTTCGTCATCCTGCTCTTCTACTGGGTCAGTAATTACTTCATCATCCTGCTCTTCTACTGGAACAGTAATTACTTCGTCATCCTGCTCTTCTACTGGATCAGTAATTACTTCGTCATCCTGCTCTTCTACTG
>JAFAEB010000295.1 GCA_023424235.1 Bacillota bacterium | reverse complement strand
TAATAATCTGTGGAAGTTCATCAAGACTAGTCTTTCTTAAGAACTTTCCAACCCTAGTAATATAATGTTCCGGATTATCTAATAGATGTGTTGGTGTATCTTTGGGTGAATCAGTTCTCATTGTTCTAAATTTTAGTATGTAAAAATGTGCTTTATGTTTACCAACTCTCTTTTGCTTGAAAATTATCGGACCTGGAGAATCAATTTTAATAGCCAATATTAAAATTATAAATATAGGTAACAATACAAAAAAACCAATTAAAGATATTATGAAGTCTATCAATCTCTTTACTTTTAAATACATTAATTCACCTCAAATTTTATTTACTTAATGATATTAGTATAACTGTGGACAATAAAAGTTAACACATAATAGATATAAATAATATGTGTACTAAGCAATGCAAAAAAATGGTGTATGTTATATAAACGATTTAACAACGAAAAGTTGATCTTTATCAATCCAGTAGCTTAATAAGTCACTTAATTAGTGAGTATGGCATAGCAAATGTAATGATGTATAAATAGAAAAAATTATCTCCCACTAAAGTAATGAGAATGTTGAGACCACTTCTAAGGATTATGAGATAATAAAAAATCGTATTGCAGAATTTAGAATTGGAATTAAATCTTAAAAATACTACCATATTCACAAGAAAACGATAGAATAAATCGCTATCTTCATATAAAAATAATCAATCTAAACTGTTAAAATATCTTAACACCCAAGGAGTACCTGTAATAAGTTTATCCTTGGTGTACCATCAAAAATTCTTTCACTCTATCCTATTGAAACAAAAATACTACGACTTCAATATTGCTAATAAATTATTATTTAAATTTATAGAATCCTGGTATTTATTATTAATTAATGATATGACACCTAATACAGTTTATGAATTATCTGTATAAGGAGTTGACTTATGTGTCTATGCTAATGACACAAATCCATAATTAGCAACCTTATCTCTTCTTCCATAAATTTATTAATTAATATGTTTAGATCATAAAATTATAAATTAACTCTGTTAATATCTTACTATCTGATATTACATTTGTCAAGGTAACATGCTAATAATAAGTAATATACTATATGTATGTATCATGCTTCTCATGACTACTATACTCCAATATTCAGACCTGCATATGGTATACTCCTCGTATACCATATTACTGATATATGTCTGCTTGTGAGATATTTACTTAAAGATAATCTTTTACCGCTTTAAGCTTTATGTTATAGGATATTTATAGTAGGTAGATTTATTAATTAGGTTATCTTCACCTAATCGGCTATATTCAGGTGCTATACGCCATAGATTTGTCTTGCCGTTCAAGCAGCCTAACAAGGTTCTTAATATAATTTCATATGATATTCAAGAATTATGAATGTATTCCTTCCTGTGATAACAGTTTTTATTATTTGGACTGTGTACCATAAGGGCAATGTCATTAAGTTAAGTATTGCTTATTATAGCACATTAAGCAAATGTCGTTATAAGCCATCTGTAAGCCATGTAAATCTAGTGTTTTTTCATCAATAATTTCTATATACAAATCCAACAGCATTTATTATACTTTGATTTCTTTAATATTCTACCAGGACATATTGTGTATATAAATTTTAATAATAGTCCAAAAACTTATTTTAGAAATTTTATCTTTAAATATTTATAACAAATATGTATTGATTTAGTAAATTAATTCTTTTGATGCTCTACTTGGCAAGAAGTTTAAGAAGAAAAATCATACTTAATTAACTTTGAGAAAATTTCTTAAGCACTAATTTATACTTTTTATTATGAATACTAGATAATCAAAAGAATTATCGTCATACTTATTTTTGGGTAAACGATATATCTGAACAATCTATAGCAAGAATGTAAATTTATTTTAATAAAATCAGTTCGTCGCATACTTAAAATTACTTCTAAACACTTAGATGAAACCTTATTTATTGTTGAAAAAATTATATTGTTCATCTGATAAAGTACTTTTATAAGTGGCGGTATTTCTTTAACTTTTGATGGTTCTTATGCGTTCTTCCCTGTTATCTACATATAACCTCAAGCGTTTTTCATTTTTATATGTCTACTAAGTAGAAAATAGAATACTTACATAGATATAAGCAGATGTTAACCTTCTATTTTGGCTTAAGCATACTTTTACAAGGTTATTATGGCTCCTTATTAGTATACCTTCACCATCATTCTCAGATTTTCCAAAACACCCTTTATAATTTAATTACTAATAACATATTTATTATTAACTATACCAATTCCAATTAATGACCAGAAAATAGGAGAGACTGTTATAGATGAGTCATTCGTTATACTAACTATCATATATGATATCATAGAAATAAATATACCAACTCCTAATTGTCCCGGTAAGTTATTAAAATTTCCTCTTAAATATAACTTAATTGATGTAAATAGATATATAAATACAAAAATGATAAATAATATGGTAGCCATTACTCCAAATTGAACTCCTTGTTGTAAATAAAGATTATGAGGTTTAGTAATAATTGAACCAGAGAAACTATTATTATATAATCCCACGTAATCTTGCTGTGGGAATTCTAATGCAAATGTCTCTGCACCACTTCCTAATATCACCTTGTCTTTTAATAACGGAATAGTCCTTGACCATATATATCCTCTTCCTGAAGCTAATGACTGATTAGTTGTAAATACAGCAGAATCTGCTGTTATTATTTTATCTTGCTTTCCAAATCGATTAATATATGCATAGTTTCCATCTTCCGTATCTTTAGTGAACAACCAATCAGTTCCATCAATAGTTACATTTATTCCAAACCACTCTCCGTAAAAAATTGGTATTATAGTTATTCCTTTAAATTTCTCATCTTGTAGAAAAAATCTATTTAATTCATAATCTTCTATAACTTCAATATGATTATAATCATCCATAATATCTAAGGTAAACATATCATCAATTAAATCATATCTTATATAAAGATGTTCACCTTTATATGTAAAATCAATTTTACTATTTATTTCTATTTTACTTATATTATACTCCATATTATATGATTTAAATAAGTTATTATTAATAAGTTGAATTCTGCTTAATAACATATCTTTTTCTAAAAATCCAGCTAAAAATAATATTAATAGTAAACCAACTGAAATGTACCATTTTTTTTTCAAATACTTTCTGATAAATACTAGTGATATAGTTAATCCTATGATAATAGCAATTAACCCAGCTTCTGAACCTGAACCAAATAAGCTTATAATTATTAATATCATATTAATAGTAGATAGAATCATAACAAACTTCTCTTTACTTGTATAAATCAGGCAAAACATTATTGGCAGTGTAAGAGTAGCATAAACTCCAACATAATTAGGATTATATAGAGTCATATACGCTTCTTTCATAGTGAAAGTTAAATTCTCCACATTGTAAGTTGACCAATAATTCGATGGAAGTAATGATTTAAATCCAATAGATGTCTTAAAAAAATCTTTTTCAAAAGTCTGTAATGTACCTAATAGCCCCATGAAAAAAATAGCCACTAAAAAAGTATATATAAAAATTTTTAGTTGTCTCTCTGTCTTAACAAAATAATAACAATAAAATACAACTAAAATATAACCTAATTGCACAAATACAGATTCATACTGTTCGTAAATTCCTCTAAACCCATATATTCTATTAGGTGATAATAAGGTAGATGATAATACTAACATTCCATATACCAATAAAGGAATGAAAAACTTTTCAATTTTTATCTTACCCTTCATTTGATATATATAATATACAATTATTATCAACATCACCCCTGTTATAACAAGAAACCATAATTGCTTATAATATAAAAAGAAATCAATTTTATATTCTTCATTTGAAAACCACGAAAAATTAGTTAGATACGTCTTTACCTCTTTCATATTGCATATAAAGGGAAGTATAGATGTTATAAATAAGATTGGGAATAGTAATAGACATTCTTTTAGGATATACTCTGATTTTTTTTTATATTGTATATTTTTCTTCATTGTAAACTCTCCTGTGCTAGTAGTTACCTAAGTATATCATATAATTATGAAATAAAAAAGGGTTCTATAATAAAATCCACTGATATTATATTATCACAAATGGTTGAAATTTCAAAGAATCTTAAAGAATTCTATATCTTAACTAATATGAAAGGGATAGGCGATAATCTTGCCGCTCGATCTATTGCAGAAGTTGGAGATTCCAACGATTTCATAATGTTAGCGCTCTTATTGCTTACGCTGGAATTGATGCACCAGCTTATCAGTCTGGCCAATTTAACAGTATAAATAGATGTATATCAAAACGTGGCTCTAAATCCTTAAGGAAAGTAGGATATGAAATAATTGCTTTATTCTCCAGGCAAAAGCCAGTCGATAATGCAGTATATGATTATGTGAAAAGAAAGAAAGTGAAGTTAACCTAAAGAAGTAGCCAAAATAGCTGGTTTGAATAAATTCTTTCATATTTATTATGCAAAAGTTAGAGATTCATATAAAATAGTATAGTAATTACAATAAAAAGCATCTTTTTAAGGAAGAAATACATCTCGTTCCTTATTTATGATGCTCTTTTATATTAAAAAAATTAATTTTTTCTCTTGACTTTCCTTAGCAGTTTTGACAAAGAATCGAGTAGGAGGCTAACCAATGATTAGCCGACCTCTCAGTCGAGTAAGTAAGATGGGTTTCACTTCAAACTTCTCACAGAACCGTACGTGAAACTCTCCTTTCATACGGCTCTTATCATTCAACCTCCTTGTGGTGTTCCAGACTTTCTTTCAATTATCTGTCCATCCCTTGTTACAAAAGGTGTCTCAAGCCATCTTTTGATATATAAGCAAACCCACTTTTCTTTGACATGTCGTTCTACCACTTTCATTAACAATTCATGGTCTATGTTGTCAAACAATCCTTTGACATCCAATTCAATGACATAATCATATCTCCAACAACGTTCTCTTGTGGTTGCAATCGCTTCAATAGCTGATTTGTTTGGTCTATATCCATAAGAGTCTTCACTAAACATCGGTTCTACCACAGGTTCTACATACATTCTTGCCACCATTTGTGCAATTCTGTCTGAAATAGTTGGTATTCCAAGTCTTCTTGTTCCGCCAGCTTTCTTTGGTATTTCTACCGCCAACATATCAATTCCTGCGCTACCTTTGTTTGCTTTTACCCTTTTGTAAGCCTCGATAACTACCCTTTTGGGTATCTCGTATTCATCCAGTCCTCCTAGTCTCCTAGTTGTTTTCAGTATCAAGCAGAATGATGTTACCCCTTTGCTCCATTGTCATTACAACAACTTCATCACTACTACGAGTAACTCCGCCCCTGTAGAATACATTTCTACTTTCGACCTAATCGTTCTGTGACTTGTATCTTTTCGATTTTCATTACTCTACAGGTTCCCATGTTTCACACAGAAGCCTAATACATGCTCATGCCACCTTTATACCGTTCCACAGATAGTTAGCTTTACAGGTTTCCTCTATCCTCTTCCCTACCTAGTGGTGAAAGATAGGTTTTGCAGAAATCTTACGCTTTCGACACTTCATCAATTGTTCACTTTCGTTCATCTTCATGTATCATATCTGATTATTAAAATTACCTTTCTCTAATCGCTCACTACCATGACATTAATCACAGCAGCATTAGTGTGATTTGACAGGCTTGCCTGTTCAATTCCTGTCGAAGGACCTTCCTTCATCTTCTGTGTGCCTTTCATGGCACACCACCACCGTGCGTACAATGTCGTCAACTTTAGCAGTTTTAAAATAAAAAATAAATAATACTTGACAAGGTAGTTAAAAAATTTTGCCTCGCAATTAATTATAAACTAATTGATTGTGAGGTATTTTTATGAGTTATATTTCAATGTTATCACACATTTTAAAAGAATCAGATAAACTTATTAATTCTTCTTAATTTAAAACGTCTTATTCTTCTGAAAAAACTTTTATACGTGATAGAAAACTATCTTTCCAAAATAGTATTTGCTTTATCTTATCGGGCCTTAAAATTCTCTTTCTATTGAAATCTCCGAATTCTATGAAAAATATAAAGAACTTTCATTTCAAGAAATATCTAAACAAACATTTTCAAAAGCACGACAAAACATTTCGCATGAGGCTTTTACTGAACTATGTAGGCTTTTTGTAAATCTATTTTATGAGTCAAATTTACCATTCAATAAATGGAATGGATTTAATGTATTCGCAATTGATGGAACATCTCTCCAAATTCCTGATACTGTAGAAAATGTTGAGTATTTTCGATGCAAAAAGAATCAATCAGATACTCAAACAGCTTTAGCTTCCGCATCTGCAATGTATGATGGCTTAATGATGTAGTTTTAGATGCAATTATTGATTCTTATCCAGCCAAAGAAAAACATCAGGAAAGAAGACATATTGAGTCTATTAGCAATCCTAATATATTTAATAATTCTATTATAACTTTTGATCGTGGCTATCCATCTATTGAGTTTTTTAACTATTTAGAGGATAAAGATATATTTTATGTTTTTCGATTATCTGAAGCATTTGCATATGCAAAATCTGAATCTGATGAAGACAGTATTCATGAATATAAAAAAGGAAAACTAAATGGGATTGTAAGAGTTGTTAAGTTTATATTACCTGATGGAACCAAGGAAACATTAGTTACAAATGTATTTAATTCTAATATCACAGTTCCTATGTTTAAAGAATTATATTTTCTTAGATGGGGAATTGAATGCAAATATAAAGAAATAAAATCAAGTATACAAATTGAAGAATTTTCTTGTAAAAAGCCAATTGCCATAAAACAAGATTTCTATGCTTCTATATATCTATCAATGTTAGCTGGTATAGTTAAAAAGCAGAGTGATAAAGAGATTGTTTTAATGGATAAAAACACAAAATATAAATATCAGTCGAATAGAAATTTTATATTAAACAAATTATTTAAAAATCTAATAAAAATGCTGATACATCCTCGTAAACGCAAGAAAATCATTGAAGAAATAGTTGAAAAAGCAAAAAAATTCGCTCTCATATACGCCCCAACCGTTCATGCGAGCGTAAAAATAAACATCCACGGAAAAAACATCATTATCAGATAAAATCTTGCTTATAACGCAGTCTAATAATATTTTGTAGAAATTCACTTATGAAGTGGATTTATTTAGCGTACCACTTTTTGTAAAGTCTGTGAATGCATAATTAAGATATTAGAAATTCTGTGATTATTATATTGACAATAGTGTTAAGTTGACGACATTGACCGTGCGTACGGTTCCGTACACGGCGGTTCCTTAGTTTTCATAGACTATAAGATAATAGTCAAGCATGGATGTATATCCAAGCTTGGCTATTATCTTATTCGAAAAGATTTGATTCAAGACTTCTACCATTCTCTAATAACCTTTTCTGCTACATGCGAGTTCTTTGGCTCTCCAATGTTCACATCCTAACGCCTTAAGCATTCGGTATTTCGTCTTGATTTTCTTCCATTGTTTCCAGTAGACTGCCCTTATTCTTCGCCTTGCCCATTCATCCATTTTTAAGAGAAGTCCCTTCATGTCTGCAAGTTTAAAGTATTCTATCCATCCTCTCACAAACTGCTGGTATTTTTCTTCTCTTTTTGCATTACTCATGTCATTGTTTCTGTCAGTTAATTCTCTGATTTTGTTCTTCATCTTAGTAACCGACTTTGGGTGTACTCGTAGTCTGCATTTCCCTTTATACCTATAAAAAGTATATCCAAGGTACTTTACTTTACTGATGTGGGCCACGTTTGTTTTCTTTCGGTTTACTTTAAGAAATAGCTTTCTTTCTATAAACGGAAGAATATTTGTCAGGGTTCTGTCTGCACTCTTTCTGCTTTTACAGAATATCATACAATCATCTGCGTAGCGAACAAATCTATGTCCTCTTCGTTCTAGTTCCTTGTCTAA
>JAFAEB010000210.1 GCA_023424235.1 Bacillota bacterium | reverse complement strand
TTCGAACCTACCAGACGTGGAAGTAGGTACTTAAGACAAGCTACTTCTACTTGTAATTTTGCTTCTCTTGTTTTTGCCCTACTTTTAAATATTTCTAGAATCAAATAAGTTCTATCTAAGATTCTACAGCCAAGAGCCTTTTCCAAATTCCTTAGTTGGGAAGGGGATAATTCATTATCAAATATTACAGTGGAAGCATTACACTTACCTAACTCTTCTAATACTTCCTTTACTTTTCCGGTACCAATACAGTATGCCTTATTATATACTTTTAAATTTTGTTCAACACGCCCAACCACTTCAATATCACATGCAGAAGCTAAACCTTTAAGCTCCTCCATTGATTCATTAAAATTCTCTTGATTATTTATATTTACGCCTATTAATATTGCACGTTCTCTGACCATCATTATATCTCCTTATAATTTTATTTTTTATCGAAAATCGCGAAATTATTTTCAATATGAGTATCACAATTTTCTTAATATCTATAAGCAGAGTCATGATTACATCATTCATATAGTCTGAATAGGCAAATCATGATTCTGCCTTAGTTTCTAATACGTATAAAATAAAATGCTCGAATTAACATAATGCACCTCCAATCAAAAAAATAAGAGCTGCAAATGAACATAAATCACTTGCAACTCATATCAGCATAAATGATATCACAAAAATAACTACAATTACAGAATTTAAATAAACACAATTTATTATAGAATAGCTATCCCTAATAAACTGAATTTAAAATCAAATCTTTCTTGTTTATTCCAATGAATACATCAATATTTAGATAATTATATAAGTGTATGAATGTTTATTTGCATGATAAATAAAGGTATGTCATTATCATAGAGACAATAATGCCACGAAAATAAAAGCCTATTAAGGCTGACCTTTATAATGTTATTCAAAAAAATTGAAATAACGTAATTTCATTGCAAAAATAATCATTCCTACACCTCGTTTCATTAATTTTAATATATTATAACAGTAACTACAGAAAATGTCAAAGACTTTATAATTTGCTCCATAGAAAAACTTCTGCTATTCTGACTCTCCCGCAACAAAGCGCTGCATTTTCAAAAAAGAATGGGCTCCTTATTTAAGGAACCCATCTATGTTTACTTAGTCATTATATTCTTCAAACTCATCTTTGGATACACCGCAAAGTGGGCAAACCCAATCATCTGAAATATCTTTAAAGTCTGTACCTGGCTCTACTCCACCATCTAAATCGCCTTCTTCAGGGTCATAAATATAACCACAAACAGTACAAATGTATTTTTTCATGTTTGACTCCTTTACATTTTATTTGTTTATTTTATCCACTGCATATTTTAATATACATCATTTAGAAGAATTTTTCTACATAAAAAAAAATTATAAACAAATAATATAATTATAAATAAATAAATGGTAATGAATGAATACTTTTTTATTATCTCCATGCAGAAAGGAAATAAACGAAAATGGAAAAAAATTATGTAAATAGTACTGAAATACCAATGGGCCTTGGTATGGCACTAGCCAAAGATATAAATGCAATGAATTATTTTGCAACCCTCGATCGAAATGCTCAACAAAGCATTATAGAGCAGACTCATAGCATACGTTCAAAAGAAGAAATGCAAAGTTTTGTATCTAATTTAGGTAAAAGGGATTCATATTCTTAATTTGCTTACTATGGATACCAACTATATTTCATTCTTTTCAATATCTAGTTGAAATTTTTCAATTTTGGGATATACTTAAATCCATAAGATATCCCAAAACTTAAGGAGTGTACAATGGAAGAATTAAGCAATTTATATCCAAGTGATAAAAAAGAGTGTTATCAATTAATACATGCTCAATTAAAAGCAATTTTTGAAAATGAAAATCACTTAATACCAAACTTAAGCAATGCTTCTGCTCTACTAAATGTTGCTTTAAAAGAGATTAACTGGGTTGGATTTTATCTAATGGTAAATGGTGAACTTATTTTAGGCCCATTTCAGGGAAAAACTGCTTGTATGCATATTGCAGTCGGTAGGGGGGTATGTGGGACTGCTGTAGAGAAAGATGAAACTCAGCTAGTAAGAGATGTTCATGAGTTTCCTGGACACATTGCATGTGATAGTGCTTCTAGATCTGAAATCGTTATTCCAATACATAACAATGGACATGTAGTTGCCGTTCTTGATATTGATAGCCCGCTACTAGCTCGCTTTGATGAAGTGGATAAAGAAGGGTTAGAAGAAGTGGTAAGGATTCTTGAAGTGTCCTGTGATTGGAGCAAGTATTTTTAGGATATTTCATATTATAATTGTGAAGATAGGAGAGATATGAGAATACTGGGGTTACTAATGCTTGCTATATTCTATACGGTGTACTTAGGCAAGATGATTCTGCAAAAGCGTAAAGGAATACAGACCGATCACATGGCAAGAAAGAAAAAGAAGGATAAGGTTTTTTATACAGAACTAGTTATGAAAATAACTACCTATACAATTGTGGTAGTTGAACTTATGAGTATATTTGTGGTTAAAACTCAACTACCTCAAATATTTGTAACTATTGGTATTTTAATTTGTATTTTGGGCAATATTATTTTTACGATGGCAGTTACTACCATGAAAGATAGTTGG
>JAFAEB010000207.1 GCA_023424235.1 Bacillota bacterium | reverse complement strand
GTATCATCTCATCTGTCAGGTTTCTTACGTGATTACATTTCGCTCTTGCGTTTGAATGACTCGCAACAAATGGTTTTTTCGTATTATGTAGCACATCATAAAAGCCAGCATCAGAAAGATGGGATACATCAATAATCATACCAAGTCTCTCCATTTCATGTATCATTTCGAGTCCAAACTTTGTTAAACCATTGCTAGTATTCGGCATTTTATAATTAACAGAATTATCTTCTTCGATACGAAAATTAGGATATCCTATTCCATTTTCATGATTCCAATTTAATGTTAACATTCTAACACCTAAGCGATAGAAATTCCTTAAGTGGGATAGCTTAAGCCTAGTTACTGCTCCTTCTTCAATGGTTAATAAAGCAGATATAAGCCCAAGCTTCCTATTCATAAGGATATCGTCATATTTTAAGACCAAGCGTATTTTATCTTTATTTAATTCTATTTGCTCATGAAAGCAATCTATTAAGTCAAGGCAATGTTCAAAGGGATCACTATGTTCTTTTATATTTACAAACATTGCAAAGTTTTGAAGCAAGTAATCACCTTGTTGCATTTTATCTAAATCTAAGTGGAAGGGATTTTTTCGTAAACTACAAGTCTCCCCTCTCTCATTAGCATAATAAATACCAGAAATGGTATCACAATGCATATCGCAAACTTTCATAATTATGTATCCTTTTCAAATTAATTCAATAAAATAAGCGATTAGCTTACTCCTTAATTATAGCATACCTTAAGACGAATTTATATTAATCCTCAATAAAAAATACTTCCTACTGCATATAAGGATTCTGCCAAATCCTTTCTATAATATTTACTTTCAGGATTTAGGCTATTAATCACAACTCCATCATACCCTTTTTTTGCAGTTGAATGTACATATAAATCATCTCCAATATACATTGCTACATGACCTGGAAAGTATAGTAAGTCGCCTAACTTTAAATTCTCAAATGGAATTTGCATAACTGGAAAACCTTCCATAATCTTAGCATCTCGATAAATATTAACACCATTAATCATATAAGCCATGGATACAAGTCCAGAGCAATCAATTCCTAGTGGACTTTTGCCACCCCATCGATATTGAGTTCCAAGATAGCTTAAGGCTGTATAAACAACCTCAGTCCTAAATTTATCTTCATTTTCTACTGGTGCAGTTTTATATTCACCTAAATGAGCTTCTCTAACATATACATCTTTACCATCATAACATAAGGATACTCTTAAATAACCATTATCATCTACTTCACCAATTACGGTAATAATTGAACCTTTTGGTACAGTCATTATTATTTGACTATTAATTTTAGGATCATCTAGAAAATCAACAAAATTACTAAGTACTACTCGTTTACGAGTCCCGTTAAGATTTTTAATATGTTCTTCATCAAAGCATAAATTTTGTTCTTGTATAAAGCCTTTATAACGGTATGAGGTATTTACTTCATACCAGCCTCCTCGAGCTTCACCGACGATATCAACAGTCATTCCATATAACACTTCATCTACTCGTTCGCTACCCGGCATAGGTGCTGCCATAAGTGGTGCGACACCTTTAACTACAATTGCTTTATTCATTTTTACTCCTATCATTTTATATCCTTATTCCATAGGGTCAAATTGCTTGATTTCACTATTATCATCTGTTTTATTATTTTCTCTATCGATTAAATACTGATCTACAGCAGGATCTTTAATATCATATATTCGATTCCATTCTTTTGTTTCCATATTTTTTATCGTTTCAGATCGATTACGATATAAAAATCTTATTATATCATAACAATCAATCCATATTTCATTCATTCCTTCTTTTTGTGACTCATCGAAGATTAATTGCATACCAAAATGTAAATGTGGTGTATCAATATTGTTAGCGTTTTCCTTCGCACTATACCCAGTTCGACCAAGATAACCTATGACGTCACCTGCTTTTACAACACTTCCAACTTCTAAAGATTTATTGTAAGGAAAGTTCTGACGTAAATGTGCATAATAGTAATATCGCTTTCCATCAAAACTTCGAATACCTAATCTCCATCCTCCATATTGATTCCAACCCATTGCCTCAACATAACCCGATTCAACTGCTACAATTGGAGTACCGACTTGCCCCATCATATCATGACCTAAATGTCTACGTTTATAACCATAACTTCTTGAAACACCAAAATCGTCATAATCACTATATGGAAAATTTTTTGCTACTGGTAAAAATGCTTTTAAGCCATATTTTTTTAACCAGATCTTCTCTTCATTATTATCAGGATTTTTTACTTCAATTTCATACTCTCCAACGAAACCACCTAAAACAGCGCTATATGCCTCATAATAATAATTATAATATTTCATATCCTTTGTAAGACTTTCCATTGACTCCTCTTTGCTTTTAAGTTTATTAGCAAGTGTCATTAAATCCTTATCCTTATATCTTGAAAAATTCCCACCGTACTTTGCTCCCAAATAACTAAGTAGTTCAATCCAATTAAGCTTAACTTCCTCCTCATGTGTGCTAACATCTAATTCATATGCTTTATTTAAAGCATTATAGGAGATATCAAAATCCACCCATTTAATATAGTTTTTTTCAGCATTTGAGGATGTAAGAGCTAAGGATTGTTCTCTAATATTGTTATAGATAAGGAAGGTTCCTAGCCCAAATATTAAAATTAACTCACATATAACACCATATTTTAAATTAAATTTAACCTTCATGAAAACCTCACATAAAAACTCTAGTATAATTCTATGTGAACTCCCCTTAGGGTATTACTTATAATTAAATGAATTTATTTTATCAAACTCTTTTCATATACAAGAATTATGATATAATAAAGATTGTATTGTTATATTTTTGAAAAAATAGAGGATTCATTAATGATTTTTGTGTACAACTAAAAGTTAACAATTGGAATTAAGTAACACAAAAAGTATTAATAATACCTAGAAAGAGGTAAATATATGAACAAAGAATGGTCTCTTGATTCATTATACAAAAGCTATAATGATGAAGCATTTACTACAGACATGGCTAAGTTAGGTGATATACTTAACAGTCTAAAACAGTACATTAATAATTTAAATGGACAAGATAAGAAAGAGGAATTAAAAACAGCAATTCAATACATGGAAGCTTACTCCCTTCTTTTTAACAGATTGTATGCTTATACAAATCTACGTCAAACAACAAATACTACGGATAGTGAAACTGCTTCTTTAATCGGTAAGTTAGAGAAAATGAACAGTTCTATATCAAAGGAATTATCAATTCTTGATAAATATATTTCTAAAATTGATAATTTAGATGACTTAATAAGTGAAGATGAAACTTTAAAAGGATATGAATATTACTTACATGTAATCAAAGATAAAGCAAAATATGCTTTAAGTGATGATGTGGAAGAAGTGATTGCAAAACTTAATCTTTCTGCTGGTTCTGCATGGTCTACCATGCAACAATACTTAACTTCAACTCTTGAAGTTGAATATAATGGTGAGCTAACAACCTTATCTGCAATTCGTAACTTAGCTTATAGCAGTGACAAAGAAGTTAGAAAATCTGCTTATGAAGCCGAACTACTAGCCTATAAAAAAATCAAAGCTCCAATTGCATTTTCTCTAAATAATATTAAGATGCAAGTAAACACCATTGTTGAATTAAGAGGTTATGAATCTCCACTTGACCTTACACTTAAAGATTCTCATATGAAAAAAGAGACTCTTGATGCTATGTTTACTGCAATTATGGAATGCCTACCAAAATTCCATGAATACTTAAAGAGAAAGGCAAAGCTACTTGGTCATGAAAATGGTTTACCATGGTATGATTTATTTGCTCCGATGGGAAGTCTTGAAAAAACTTTTACCACCGAAGAAGCAAAGGATTACTTAATCAAAAACTTTAAGACCTTCTCTGATGATATGGTGGATATGACCATTGAAGCATTCGATAAAGAATGGATTGACTTCTTCCCACATCCAGGAAAAGTTGGTGGTGCATTCTGCTATAACCTTCCATTTATTAAACAAAGCCGTGTATTAACTAATTTTGATGGTTCCTTAAGTGATGTCCTAACATTAGCACATGAACTTGGTCATGCTTATCATGGTATGCATATCCAAGATCATTTACCACTTAATACAGATTACTCCATGCCAGTAGCTGAAACAGCATCTAATTTTAACGAGCTTATTGTTATGAATGCTGCCATTGAGGAAGCGGATACTGAGGGTAAATTAACATTAATCGAAAGTCAGTTACAAGATGTAACTCAAATCATTTGTGATATTTACTCTAGATATTTATTTGAAACTGCAGTATTTGATAAGAGTAGAGAAGGTTTCTTATTCCCAGATGAATTAGAAGAAATTATGCTTGATTGTCAAAGAAGAGCATATGGTGACGGTCTTTGCCATGATACATTACATCCATACATGTGGGTTTGTAAAGGTCATTACTACTCTGAAAACTTAAGTTTTTATAATTTCCCATATGCTTTTGGTGGATTATTTGCAAGAGGTCTATATGCTAAGTTCTTATCAGAAGGTAGTGCTTTTGTTCCTAAATATCAAGCATTACTTAATGCAACTACAGTAAAATCCGTAGAAGATGTTGCAGCTATGGCAGATATTGATTTATCTAATCCTGATTTCTTTAGAGAAAGCTTAAAAACAATCGTAAATAGCATTGATATGTTCCTTGAATTAACCAAATAAGAATAAAAGCAATCCAGTTTACACACTCTAAGGAAAAGTAATGAAATGAAAAGAAAGTGTAGGATTTTAGTATGACAAAAGATTTAAATTGTGCTTATTGTATGGAAGGCGAATTAGTTAAAAAATTCGGTCTTAAAATATGTGACCTTGAAGCAAGTAAGGTATACTTGTTCAAAGAACAAAGTCACCCTGGTCGTGTAATTGTTGCTCATAACAAGCACGTTAGCGAGTTAATTGATTTAACGAACGAAGAAAGAGATTTATATTTTAGCGACATTGCTAAAGTTGCGAAAGCCATACATGAAGTATTTAAACCAAATAAAATTAACTATGGTGCTTATGGAGACACTGGTTGCCATCTTCATTTTCATTTAGTACCTAAGTATAAGGATGAATTTGAATGGGGTGGTGTTTTCCTTATGAATCCAGAAAAAACATTTCTAGATGAAAAGGATTATACTGTTTTAATTGATAAGCTAAACGCAGCAATACATGCAGCTAGCTAATTATTTAACAATTGATACCTTGATAAAAAATGCTCCTCTTGTTATTAAGAGGAGCATTTTTTTCTATAATTATATTATAAATATATTTTATATTCGCCTGCTAACATAAGCAAACAGAAGAAATAAAGACAATTATCATAATATCTTCTCTCACCAGTACGAAGAGGTGTAGCAAAGAAATCCAATACAAAGTCCCGACTATACTTGTTTGTTGCTGCTAAAGAAGCTGCTGCATTGGTTGCAATGATAGCAGTTGGATGTAAGGCAACTTGATCAAGCGCACTACCATCAATCTTATAATTATAATATTCACCAAATTTCGTTTTCTCTTTAAAGAAGGTCTGTAAGCGATTAACAATATTACTTAACTCTTCTTTTTTACCAAACCAAGCTGCATCTAATCCTATATTCATGGCTACACGATATGCATCGGAGTAGAATTCGCCATCATGAAATAAACGTTTTGGTTTCCCATCATATTCTGCATATTCAGGAGCCATACCTGTAACAGGATGTGCAGCCATCGTTAAGTATTTTCTACTTAAAGATGCAGCTTTACTCCAAAATTCTCTATCTTCTTCCTTTGCCTTTAAAGCAAATAGTTCATAAAAGTGTGGTAAATGATAAGAAGGATCCGAATAATTAACTTCTGGGACAAACTTTATATAATAGTTGCTTTTGTCCCACATCGCACTACCACCTTCTACTAATTCTGCTTGATGTAGACAGTGATTAAGAATCTCTTTTGCTTGTTCACTATAATTAAAAGGCCAAGCACCATCCCCAAAACGACTTGCTGCAAAGAATAATGCCAGAGCATAATATTCTTCTCCATCTGGAGCAGGTCCTTCTGAATTTTTAGTCCCATTTGGTTTAACCGACCAAGCAAAGTACCCTTTATACTTACCAGTACTTTGGTACATATATCTTTTTGAAAAAAGCCATAAGCGATCGAATATATCTTGTCTACCCATTTGCACTGCCATCATCATGCCATAGCTCATACCTTCTGTACGTGCATCATAATTACCGGTATCAAGCATATATCCCATGTCATCTCCAAGCTCAAAATATATCTTTTCCACTGGATCAAAAAACATTGTATAAAACGTATCCGTTATTCGCTTATCTATCTCTTCTTTCGAAATTCCTGCTAAAGCAAATAGATTAGGATAAACACCTGTATAAAATGCCCCTTCACTCATAGTACACAACCTCCAATTTAACATAATAGTATAAACAAAATACATCTCTATTTTATTATAAATTGGATGGTCTTATAATACTTCTTCTTTCTTGCTAATTTCTTACCACTTATTGCTCTTTTTTATAAGAAACAACTGTATTTTACTTCTAATTTCCTTATGATCAATCTGAGAAATGTGACCTAACATTACTTAATTCTATATTTAAACGTTCTTACTTCCATTATTT
>JAFAEB010000235.1 GCA_023424235.1 Bacillota bacterium | reverse complement strand
ATTTATACTTGTTTATCGTTTACCCCGGGTGTTGAAACAGTAGTAGTGCTCGATAAAAATGTAACCATACCCAAGGGTAAATCTCTATGGTTGTATGTATATTGCACTCTTAACGTAAAAAAAGGTGTTACTCTAAATGTAGAGGGAAATGTTAGGACCGCCAACCAGCCTGTCATTCTTGGAAAAGTAATTGGAAAGATTGATGTATTTAGATGATTATATTTTTGGAAAAATTAGTATGCATGATTACTAAAAGGCAATTAATAATAAAATAAATTCTATACTAATAGCATACTATAATCTGCTTACCATATTCTTGTTATCTGACAAGAATTAAATAAAGCGTTCCGGGATTCCTTATGTATTCAATCCCCCTTAATATTGCATAAGTTAGAGACAGGTGTTCACCTGCCTCTTTTTTTATAGTAATGTTAACCAAACAACTGTGTATCATGTATCTATTATAAAATGTTATCAGTTTGCACTTAAGTCTAAATATGTAACATTTATTCCTCACAGAAAATCGAAATAAGCTATTCTTCCTAAAACTTAAATATAAATTATGCTAGTTAGTTGCTTCTTTAAGTGATTGTTGAACAAATTCTTTTGGCATGGCAGTTTTTAAAATTACTTCATCAACAGTTAGACCTTGTGAATATAAACGTTTTACAACACCTTCCATAGCCTCTCCTATGGATACAATATGCATATCTGGGTCATAGAATGTTATACCCCGTTGCCCCCAAGGAGCCTCTTGCATTTCATGTATAAACTTCACCTTTCGTAGCTTCAGATAATTATAATATCATCTAGTTCCTCTGTTTCAAAATTTAATTCCATGTTATTTGGACCATATATGATTTTATGTGAATCTTTCATTTTATGTACTTCTTCAAAATGAGTTCTTAAATGAATGGCTAAGCCATTTTCATAAGAAATATTTACACCGAAATCATACACAACTTTCTGTTTTAAAGTCTTTTCATAAAAATCCCTTGAACGTTCGAGATTTTCAACTAGAATTATTGGACCCATAAATTTTATTATTTTATCTCCTTGATTTCATTTTATTAGCTTCGAGATTGTACCGTTTTGAAGTGAAATAAATCATCACAAAAAAGTTCGCTTGGGTATCTATTTGCATGGGGCTTACCATTTCATGATCAAAGAATTAGCTCCAATACTAATTAATTTATATCACACATTACGTTAATCAAACGAAGACCATATTTACAATTTATGTATATTATATCATTAGATGGATATTATTACAATTGATTTAACCTGATAAAATCTAAATTAAAAAGAGAAAATTATTAATTTTCCCCTTTATGCTTCATCTATTTAATTTTAACTCCGTACATTTTTCCAGCTCTCGTTGCGACTACTACCATATCATTATATATAGCAGGTGAGCTTTCAATATTAGCTCCTAAATCAACTTTATTAAGAATGATACCTGTACTTCCATCTAGTATATTCATTCTTCCGGCTGAATCACATTGAATAATATAGGATTTGCCATTTGTATCATAAATATCTACTGGTGAGGACCAAGTGTAGTTAGGCATATCCCATTTCCATACTTCTTCTCCTGTTCTCTTATCAAAAGCTATAAGTAATCCTTTAGCACCGCTTTTATAACCTGCTAAAGGGACGATTACTAGGTTACGAATATCTTCTTTTCCGATTACAGAAGTACCATAGAAACCGCCATTAAGCCCATAAATAGGGTTTACTCTATATTCTTTCTCCCAAACTACTTCACCAGTTAATCCATTCATCTTTCTGAAAAAGGATTTTCCGTTTGTACCGTTCCCTTGCTGCTCTGTACCTACATATAAATAAGGTGTATCATCTACTAGTTCTATCGTAAGTGTTGCATTTGTATCACTAGCTGAATCCCCATACCATACCCACTTAGGTTCCATACTTCTTAGGTCAAAACATTGTATCGCTCCACCATTATCAGCAAAATAAGCAAGATTTTTATAAATTGCAATTGAATTTTCGATACCTTGATAATGATTTTCTATAATTTTGAAACGATATTTTGTTGTTTCTGGTTTTATAGATACTGTTTTATTTTCAAGGTCAAAATTTGTATTTAATTTGAGATTATAAAAGATTCCGTTCTCACCACCTAAAATTAGTGTGTCTGTTTCTCTATTGATAACAGGTGAACCATCAAATGCTCCCCAACCCCTATATGCATAAGAGTCTTTCACATTTATAAAATAAAGTCTTTCCCCATTAATTAAATTAAAAATTCGAAACCCAAACTCATTATTTTCAGATATTCCTTGACCTACATATAAGATTGGCCATCCTCTAGGGTCAATTGATACACTCCCCTTTATAGGATTTTTAGTATTTATTGGCTCTCTAGTTTGTTCCCCTGTTTCTAAATCAAAGAAATATATTTTGCCATCTAATGATGCGTAGATTACTTCAACAAAGTCCTCTTTTTCTTTAAATTTATCCTTTATATTCATTATCTGTTTTACTTCATCTGACCACTTAATGATTGATGGTTGACCAGTCCAACCAGCTCCTGCACCAAAACTACTTGATTTAGTAGTGAATTCCCATATTTTATCTAATTCAGCATCTTTAACATCTACTCTACCGTAACTTGCAGTGTTTCTAAAGTTATTGCCTCTGAAAGTTAAAATCCCTTCCATCTTAGTATACACTTCAGGAAAGAGTTGTCCTTTCAGTAAGTTTAATTGTTTTGCTTTTGTTTGATAATTTATAAGCCCTAAACTATCATTTATTGGAAGTTCTATAGGCTTTGAATATTCAATCTTTTTAATATACTCTACGACTTCTTTACCTTCTACTTTAGAATCAGTTTCTATGACTTCTTTATCTTCTTGCTTAGAATCAGTTTCTATTACTTTTTTATCTTCTACCTTAGAATCAATTTCTACTATTTCATCATCTACTATATTTTTATCATTATCTATATTGTCATCCTCAGGAACTTGTGTATTTTCCTCTTTTAAGATTGATATTTCTATCACTTTATTATTTCTTAGATTCCCAACATATAAGGAACATCCAACAAGAAGCGTTAATATCATAAGTCCTGTCCCCATTATTTTAACACTTTTCTTCAATTTTGAACTCCTTCCTAATCTGCATGTAAGTTTATCCACTTAGTGATTTTTACATAACATATGCTCTAAGACTAAAAAGGATGATAAGTTTTTACATAAAAAAATAAGACTTGGTTTTCCAAGCCTTATTTTTAACTATAGTTGTAATTATAACCATTGTAGTTTAGCACAGTGTACCCTAGATTACATCTAAATATATCTTTTGGGTTTAACTTCTTTTTAATACTATATGAT
>JAFAEB010000213.1 GCA_023424235.1 Bacillota bacterium | reverse complement strand
CCCAAGTCTTGTACCCTCTGGAGTACTGTTTTTTGGTAATAATATTTTAACCTCACTCTTACTATTCTCTGCAAGATAAACACCGAAATCGGTCGTTTTAATAACTTCTAAATTTTGTACTTCTCCTAATTTTATCATACTAGCTCCTATCTGCGTTATATACGCTCACATATAAACTGGGTTATTGTAAATGGCTTATTTTCTGTATTGGCTAAAACAACGGTAAAGGTATTATCTACCTTACTAACCATTGGTACTATAATATCGCCAAGAACTGCTGACATCCGGTATTCAGCACGCATCTCTACTACTTTATAATCGTAAGGAATAAACTCTTCTGCCATTTTAATGTATTGACCATTATTTACATGATTATTCGTATCAATATTAGAACGCACAACTGGGAAGCTACTAAAAGTTTCTAATTCCTTAGGCATTGCAATTTTTCTTGGCGCATAATCCATTTTATAAGGTGGTTCTAAATTAAAACCAGACAAATCTTTATCACTTAGTTTTACAGGTTTGTAGCTAATGGTATCCATATATACCCATATGGAATTTGCATATGCTAGTACATTATTATTCCTATCGGATAACAAAAAGTTTCGATAGCCATACATTGCATTAAAATCATAAGGCCAGGTGGATACTACAATATCTTCACCAAGCTGCGGGAAACGATTCACTACAATTTGCCAAGCATTCATTAGCCAAACACGATTCTCTTTCGTTAAATAAGGTAATCCCATTCCAATATCTTCGCAATGAAATGTACTACAATCCTGAAAATAATTTATGATAGAAGTAAGATCAAGTTTTTTATTCTTATCTACTTCACTATACCGAACTCTACTCTGAAAATGATACATGAAATAACTCCTTATACATGGTTTCCCTTTATTATAGCATATTTAGCGTAATTTGGTACAAGTTTTTATATATTTATTTAATTGTTTTTTCATATATATACTAGTGAAATCTTGTTTGAATTAGTATATAATGTATGTAATGTTTTTTTTATTTTGGAGTATATTTTAAAAGAGTAATTTAATTACTGGAAATGACTTAAAAGGTCTGTTATAATGTTAATGTTTTTAGTTACTTAGTTATTTAGTTACTTTGTTGCTTTATATTATGTACTTAGATTTGAAAGGATGGAAATTTTGGACTCGATAGACTATTATAATCAGTATGCGAATCAATATTTTGAGAATACTGTTAATTTGGAACTTGGTGAGATATTAGATGATTTTATAACTTATTTGCCTGATGGAGCTGAAATTATGGATTTAGGATGTGGCTCTGGTCGAGATAGTTTATACTTTATAGAAAAAGGTTTTGATGTTACTGCAGTGGATGGTTCTAGTGAGCTTAGTGAGTTAGCAGCTATTCATATCGGTCAAGATGTACTAACTATGAAGTTTCATGAATTAGATTTTTCTAATGTATTTGATGGAATATGGGCTAACGCATCATTATTTCATGTCACACCTTCTGAATTTATGGATGTACTTAATAAGATGCATCAAAGTTTAAAAAAAGATGGCATACTATTTATGTCTTTTAAATACGGTGATTTTGAAGGAATATATGAAGGTAGATACTTTAAATATTATCATAGAAAAGAAATAAAAGAGATGATTGAAACAATTGATGGTTTAGAGATACTTAAATTAGCTAAGACTTCGGATATAAGACCGTACAGACAAGAAGATACTTGGATTCACGTAATTGTAAAAAAAGTAAACTAGTTAGGAGCTAATAATGTATAGAGTAAAAGAAATTAACCGGGTTTTTTTAGGTACCATACTAATATTAATACCAGGTTCTTATTTAAGCACATTATTATATGAAAAAACCAATAATTATATTCTAGTTTTACTATTATCCCAATTTGTACTTATATTACCAACATTGATATACTTACTTATAAAAAAAGTTAATGTAGGAAAACTTATACGCTTTCATAAGATACGACTTTCAAACCTCGTATTATTAATTTTATTTTCCTATCTAATACTACCACTTATGAATTTAATTAATGCCATATCCATGATGTATGTTCAAAATGATACTGCAGCTATCATAAGTGATATTGCAAACAATAACAGCTTTTACCTAACACTTTTCATGGTAGCTTTTGTACCTGCTGTTTTTGAAGAAGCTGTATACCGTGGTGTATTTTATAATGAATATCGTAATGTTAATAGGCTAAAAGGTATAATTTTAAGCGGATTTTTATTTGGTATTATGCATGGAAATATAAATCAATTCTCATATGCTTTTGTAATGGGAATCGTGTTTGCTTTTTTAATAGAAGCTACTAATTCCATACTATCCTCTATGGTAGTACACTTTATAATAAATGGTACATCAGTTGTGCTATTATACTTGTATCCAAAGCTACTAACCTTATTAGAAAATATTTATGGAACGAGTCAATTTAATGCAGACCAGTTAATGGAGCAATTAAATTCCACTATCGATCAAACTCTAACAATAGAAGTAATACTTAGCACCTACTTACTACCAGCAATTATATGTACCATATTAGCATTTATCGTATTAAGGACGATTGCGAAAAATGAAGGTAGATGGGAAGATGTGAAAGGTATTTTTAGAAAAAAAGAATCAAACATAAAATATGATTCAGATGCTATAAATATAGCAAATGCAAATTTTGATGAGATTATAGCTAGGGATAGCAAAAAACAATCCCTATTAACACCTAGCTTAGTTATTGCTATTATTATATGTATTGTGTTAATGATAAGGTATGAATTATATAGTATAGATGATATAAAAAATAGTGCGGATGAATTTTTAATTCAAGTAAAGCAGCTAAGTATATCAAATGCTTTCTTTAGATAATATGATATAGATTTAAAAGATAAAATAAAAATAATTGAAGTAAAGTAAAAGAAGGAGTTTATCTCCTTCTTTTTTGTATTCCATATGTAATTACTATTTTGTTATGCGAACTTCTATTAGATTTTAATATCAATGCTTTGCCCTAGGTTTGGTGTAACAGATTGTTCCATCATTTTTATCATATTATCACTAGCAAGCTCAATTGTATCTAAGCTCATATTTAGAACGGCAGTATCTATTTGTGTTTTTAAATCTACTTGACTAAGTACCATACTTGTTAAAGCAATGTCCATACCATTTCTCCTTTATATCCTTAATGTATATTCTATGAATATGTAATCTTTAAGTTGCATAGCTTTGTGATTAAGTGACACAATAATAATTGTATCTTTATTATTTTCACTTATAATGGTATTATAGCATATAGGATATCATATTGGTATACCGATTTGATAGAGAATGAATGGAGGATTATATATGGAAAAAATATTTGACTTAATAATAATTGGTTCCGGACCAGCAGGTTTATCCGCAGCTATATATGCAGGTAGAGCAGAACTTGATACAATAATAATAGAGAAAGCTCCAATTAGTGGTGGACAAATAATTAATACCTATGAAGTTGATAATTATCCTGGCATACCAGGTATAAGTGGATTTGATTTAGGCGTTAAGTTTAGAGAACATTGTGATAGACTTAACATGAATTTTATAACCGGTGAAGTTACAAAATTTGATACGGATGAGAATGTTAAAGTAATAACTTTAGAGGATGGTTCTATTTATAAATCAAAAGCTGTTATTATCGCAAATGGTGCAAACCCTAGAAAACTAATGGTAGCTGGTGAAGATAAATATTCTGGATTAGGTGTTTCTTATTGTGCGACTTGTGATGGTGCATTCTTTAAAAACAAGGTAACTGCTGTTGTTGGTGGTGGTGATGTAGCAGTGGAGGATGCAATCTTTTTATCTAGATTATGCCAAAAGGTTTATGTTATTCATCGTAGAGATGAGTTTAGAGCAGCAAAAAGTTACAGTACAAAGCTGATGGAACGAGAGAATGTAGAAATTATTTGGGATACTGTTCTTGAAAATATTGAAGGAGATGATTTTGTAAACCAAATTGAAATTAAAAATCTAAAAACAGATGAAGTTAGAAAAATAGCAGTTGATGGTGTGTTTATAGCTGTTGGTAATATACCAAACTCAAAGGTATATGAAGGAATCCTTAATATGGACAAAAGTGGTTATATAATTGCAGATGAAAATTGCGAAACAAATCTTCCAGGAGTATTTGCAGCAGGTGATATTCGAACAAAGGAATTAAGACAGATAATCACTGCAGCCTCAGATGGTGCGAATGCGATTACAGCTGTAGAAAGATATTTTAATAATTTATAATCTTAGTTTCTAAAAGTATTAGCCTAAAACACTGAATTTTGGTGAATTTGGTTAAAATAACCAGAGATAAGTCCTATTACCCGGTTGACATAAAGTTGCAATTTTGATATAATGACCTCAATATTTAATAATTTTGTAACAATTAATTAATGAAATTAACATGAAACAGACAGATGTGTATCCACGAATTATTAAGGAGGTCACTATTCATATGATAAAAGGAATCGCTTATAAAGCTTCCTTATGTACTTTATTTCTCTTAGCATCACTTAGTGTAGGAGTTGATGCCAAAGCAGCTGAAAGTACATCGGATAAAGGAATTGCAGGTATTACGCCTATATTAGAAAATTATTATACAGCAAATGAAGGAGAAATGGGTGAAGCAGAAAAGTTAATGGAAACTTATATTGCTCAATCTAGTGATCCTAAGGTTAAATCTATGACACAAATTATATCACCTTATGCGAACTTAGGTATTTCTATAGCTGAGAATTACGTTAATATTCGAACAGAGGCGAATACAGAAAGTGAAGTCGTTGGTAAATTATATCGTGGATGTGCTACAGATATTTTAGAAGTTGTTGGTGATTGGGTGCGTATTAAATCTGGTAAGGTAGAAGGTTATATTAAATCAGAATACTTAGCCATTGGTGTGGATGCAGAAGCACTAGTGGAAGAGTTTGCAGATAAATACGCCACAATTACAACACAGACTCTTTATGTAAGACAAGAACAAAGCACAGATAGTAAGATTACAACAATGGTTCCAGGCGGTGAAACATATTATATAATCAAAGAACATGAATCATGGGTTGAAATTTTATTAGGACAAGATGATGATGGACAAGATGAAACAGGATATGTTTCAAAAGATTACATAGATATTGAAGTAAAATTTAAATATGCTATATCTATAGAAGAAGAACAAGCTAAATTAGCAGCAGAAGAAGCAGCTAGACAAGCTGAAATTGAACGTCTAGAAGCGTTAGCAAAAGAACAAGAAGAAAATAGACAAAGAGAAGCAGCAAAAAAAGCAGCAGCTGAAAAAGCAGCAAAAGAAGCTGCAAAGAATAATAACAGTAATAGTAGTAATAGTAGTAAAAATAATAGTAGTACAACATCAAGTAGTGAAAGTTCAAAAGGCTCTGGAACAGGTCAGCAAATTGCAGATTATGCAGTTAAGTTTGTAGGCAATCCTTATGTTTGGGGAGGTACAAGCTTAACAAGAGGTGCAGACTGTTCAGGTTTTATACAATCTGTTTATGCCCAATTTGGTTATAGTATTACTAGAGTATCAGCAGATCAAGCAAGATCAGCTGGTAAAGAAGTAAGTATGAGTGATTTAAGAGCAGGCGACTTAATTTTCTATCGTAATAGTAGTGGTAGAGTTAATCATGTTGCTATGTATATTGGTAATGGAAAAGTTGTACATGCAAGTAATGCAAGAGAAGGAATTAAAATATCTAGCTACAACTATCGTACACCATATAAAGCTAGAAGAATTGTTTATTAAAATTAAAAGTAATGTATGAACATAAACTAAATAAGGAATACTATCATTATGAATGATAGAATTAAGGCTCGTGTCAATAAAAGGATAATCAATAAACCTTTATATTTGGCATAGAGCCTTAATTTATTTATTATAATTTAACTTTATACTTGAATTTTTCAGTCAATAATACGTATAATAAGAAAAGTTATAAAATGTTTTGATAATTGAAGTTTTTTTATGAAATAGTTTATTTTTCGTAATTTAACTATAATCCATCTTTTTATTCACATAAGAATAAGCTTGTACAAAATGCACAAAAGTTACAAAGTTTTTTTATGTGATGGATTTTTAGAAAAGAAACTACCACATTTTATTAAAAAGTTATCCACAATTGAAGGGTTTGATTTTACTACAAAATAAAGTTATACACGGAGTTATCCACATTATCCACAATCTAAATGTATTTTTCATGTGGGTAGACAAACTGTCAAGAAGAAAATTTGTTTTGTTAGTAATGATAAAAGGGGGAAAATAAGCTACTTATTGAATGAATTATTGGCTGAAGTTTATTGTCAAATAACTATTTGATTTGTTATACAATTCGCAAACATTGACGAAATAATTCGACGAATGTAGAAATTACTAAGTTTAATGATGATATATGTCATATTATGTGCAAAAATACAATATTTATGTATATTACTAAACAACTAAATTTAAATTGCTTGTCACTTTATATCAAATGTGCTATAATATGTGTACAAAGTTATAAAAGAAAGTTAAAAGGAGTTGATCATTATGCGTTATATTATTAGCGGTAAAAATATTGATGTAACAGAAGGTCTTAAGGGTGCTGTTTATGAAAAGATAGGAAAGCTAGAACGATATTTTACTCCTGATACTGAAGTACATGTAACTATGAGTGTTGAAAAAGACAGACAAAAAATCGAGGTTACTATACCTATAAAGGGTAATATCATACGTGCTGAGCAGACTACAAATGATATGTATATATCCATCGATTTAGTAGAAGAAATAATTGAACGTCAGTTAAGAAAATATAAAAATAAACTAATTGATCAAAAACAATCCCAAGCAAATCTATCAGTAAGCTTCCTAGAAGAAGAGGATGGGGAAGAAGAAGAAATAAGGATAGTTAAAAGCAAAAGATTTGCCATTAAACCAATGGATCCAGAAGAGGCATGTATTCAAATGGAACTATTAGGACATAATTTCTTCGTGTATCGTAATGCTGAAACAGATGAAGTAAATGTAGTTTATAAACGTAAAGGTAATACTTACGGATTAATTGAACCTGAATATTAATTTTAATAAAAATTTATGAATAAATCGGGCTGTGATTACAGCCCGATTTTTATTCGGAAATTTACTGATAGGATTTACACTACATTTACTTATATTGGTATTGAATGCTATAAATGTGTAAATTATATATAAAAATTTCATATATGAACCGATAATTCATGGTTTATTCATGAAATGTTTACTTTAGTGAATAAGAAAAATGTTGAATAGTCATCTTGTAAATGATACAATATAGTTTGAACTGCTAATTAAAAGGAAAATGAGGGATGGTTTCATTTACCTACTGAATCTAAATAGTACAGGAGTGAAAAGAGTATGAGTTTTATCAATAAGATATTTGGTACACATAGCCAAAGGGAGCTAAAGAGAATAATACCTTTAGTTGATAAAATAGAGGCACTAGAACCAACTTATGAAAAGCTATCTGATGCTGAGTTAAAGAACAAAACGAATGAATTTAAAAATAGACTTAAGAATGGTGAAACTTTAGATGATCTATTAGTTGAAGCTTATGCAGTAGTTAGAGAGGCTGCTAAGAGAACATTAGGTATGAGACATTACCGTGTTCAATTAATAGGTGGTGTAATCTTACATCAAGGTAGAATAACAGAAATGCGTACAGGTGAAGGTAAAACATTAGTTTCTACTTTACCTGCTTATTTAAATGCATTAGAAGAAAAGGGTGTTCACATTGTAACAGTAAATGATTACTTAGCGAAACGTGATGCTGAGTGGATGGGACAAATACATGAATTCCTTGGACTAAAAGTTGGTGTTATCTTAAACAGCATGGATAACGAACAAAGACGTGAAGCCTATAATTGCGATATAACTTATGCTACCAATAATGAATTAGGTTTTGATTATCTAAGAGATAATATGGTTATTTATAAGGAACAATTAGTACAACGATCCTTACACTATGCAATCATTGATGAGGTTGACTCTGTATTAATTGATGAAGCTAGAACTCCTCTTATCATATCTGGACAAAGTGGAAAGTCTACTAAGTTATATGAAGCATGTGATATCTTAGCAAGACAATTAGTACGTGGAACACAAAGTGCTGAGCTTACTAAAATGGCAGCAATTATGAAAGAAGAAATCGAAGAAACAGGGGATTACATTGTTAATGAAAAAGAAAAGAATGTAAACTTAACTGCAGAAGGTGTTGAAAAAGTAGAGAATTTCTTTAAATTAGAAAACCTTGCAGACCCTGAAAATCTTGAAATACAACATAATATTATCCTAGCATTACGTGCACATAGCTTAATGCATCGTGATAAAGATTATGTAGTAAAAGACGATGAAGTTCTTATTGTTGATGAGTTTACTGGACGTATTATGCCAGGTAGACGTTATTCAGACGGATTACATCAAGCGATAGAAGCAAAGGAAAAGGTTAAAGTTAAAAGAGAAAGTAAAACACTTGCAACGATTACATTCCAGAACTTCTTTAATAAATATGAAAAGAAATGTGGTATGACTGGTACTGCTCTTACAGAAGAGAAGGAATTTAGAGATATCTATGGTATGGACGTTATCGAAGTTCCAACCAATTTACCAGTTGCACGTATGGATCATCAAGATGCTGTATACAAAACAAAAAAAGAAAAGTTAAATGCAGTTATTAATGAAATCGTTGAATCACATAGAAAAGGACAACCGGTTTTAGTTGGTACAATTACAATAGAAGCTTCAGAAGAAATCAGTGATTTATTAAAGAGAAAAAATATTACTCATAAAGTATTAAACGCAAAGTTCCATGAGTTAGAAGCAGAAATCATTGCAGATGCTGGACAATACGGTGCTGTAACCATAGCTACTAACATGGCGGGTCGTGGTACGGATATTAAGCTTGGTGAAGGTGTAGTCGAAAACGGAGGCTTAAAGATCATTGGTACCGAAAGACATGAGTCTAGACGTATCGACAATCAGTTACGTGGTAGAGCTGGACGTCAAGGCGATCCTGGTGAATCTCGTTTCTATATATCCTTAGAAGATGATTTAATGCGTCTATTTGGATCAGAACGTTTAATGAATATGTTTACTTCACTTGGTCTTCCAGAAGGGGAGCAAATTGAGCATAAAATGCTAAGCAATGCAATTGAAAAGGCTCAAAAACGTATTGAAAATAACAACTATGGTATCAGAAAGAACCTTCTTGAATATGATCAGGTTAACAATGACCAAAGAGAAATCATATATGCAGAGAGAAGAAAAGTTTTAGATGGAGAGAGTATGAGAGACTCCATATTTAAAATGATTACAGATACAGTAGAAGCTAGTGTTAATAAAACAATTAGTGATGATAGTTTACCAGAAGAATGGGATTTAAATGAATTAAATAATATATTACTTCCAATTATCCCAATTGAACCGATATCTTTATCTAGTGATGAAATGAAACATATGAAGAAGAATGTTTTAATTCAGAACTTAAAAGAAGAAGCAGTAAAACTATATGAAGAAAAAGAAGCTGATTTCCCAGAAAAAGAACATTTAAGAGAAGTTGAGCGTGTAATCTTATTAAAGGTAATAGATAGAAAATGGATGGATCATATTGATGATATGGACCAATTGCGCCAAGGTATTGGTTTACAAGCATATGGTCAAAGAGATCCATTAGTAGAGTTTAAATTTATGGGCTTTGAAATGTTTGATGAAATGACGAATGCGATTAGAGAAGATACTGTAAAAGCATTAATGCATGTTAGAATTGAACAAAAGGTTGAAAGAGAACAAGTAGCAAAAGTTACTGGAACCAATAAAGATGAAACTCTTGCAAAAGCACCTGTAAAACGTGCAACGAAAAAAGTACAACCAAATGATCCATGCCCATGTGGTAGTGGTAAAAAATATAAACACTGTCACGGAAAAACTGCTTAAGGAAAGAGGTGATTATATGGTTGAATTAGATCAATTTAAGTTTACACTTAATTCCTATCAAAAACCATTAATGGAACTGAGGGATTCACTTTGACCTGTTTAATAAGCAGGAACGTATTACTTTAATTGAACGAATCATGGAAGAAGCAAACTTTTGGGATGACACCAAAAAGGCTTCTGATTATGTTAAAGAATTAAAAAATCTAAAAGATATTATAGATGATTTTAAGGATTTAAAAACCGAATATGAAGATATAGAAACACTTTTAGAGATGGGTTATGAAGAAAATGATTCGTCTCTAGTAAGTGAAATTGATGAATGTTTAAAAGCTTTTATCTCTCACTATGATAAACTAAGACTTAGCACACTGCTGTCACATGAGTATGATAAATGTAATGCAATACTTACGCTTCATGCAGGAGCAGGTGGTACAGAAAGCTGTGATTGGGCAAGTATGCTAAGTCGTATGTATCAAAAGTGGGCTGATAAGAAAGGCTTTTCGGTTGAAATACTTGATTACCTTGATGGAGAAGAAGCTGGTATTAAATCCATTACCATACAAATTAATGGTTTTAATGCATATGGATATTTAAAGTCAGAAAGAGGCGTACACAGACTCGTACGTATCTCTCCATTTAATGCAGCTGGTAAAAGACAAACCTCTTTTGTTTCTTGTGATGTTATGCCAGATATTGAAGAAGATACTGGAATTGAAATTGAAGATGCGGATTTAAGAATTGATACCTATCGTGCTAGTGGTGCAGGAGGACAGCATGTTAATAAAACTTCTTCTGCCATACGTATCACTCATATTCCATCAGGAATTGTAGTTCAATGTCAAAATGAACGTTCTCAATTTCAGAATAAAGATAAAGCGATGCAGATGTTAAAAGCGAAACTTTATTTATTAAAACAACAAGAGAATTTGGAAAAGGTTTCTGATATTCGTGGTGAAATAAAGGAAATTGGATTTGGTAATCAAATACGCTCTTATGTATTACAACCTTATACATTAGTAAAGGATCATAGAACGAATGCAGAGATAGGAAATGCTACCCAAGTTCTTGATGGTAATATCGACCACTTTATAAATGAATATTTAAAAATGAACAGTATTAACAATGCTAAGAAAGATTAAAAGTACTCAGTGATAAAGCATACGCAGATGGGAGTTTAGTATGGAAGCAAAACAATTATATCAAGGTAAGCATACAAAACAAGTTATTTTTAAGTTAGGTAATGAAGAATATGGTCTAGATATTATGCTAGTAAATGCAATTGAAAAGTACATGGATTTAGTTCGCATTCCAAATGCACCTTCTTATATTCGTGGTATTATTAATTTAAGAGGGGATGTTATTCCTGTTTACAGCCTAAGAAAGAAGTTCGGTCTTAATGAGAAGGAAGTAGATAGCAATACCAAACTAATTGTAACCAAATCCCAAGGGATCCTTATGGCATATGAAGTAGACGAAGTGAAAGAAATTATTGAAATACCATATAATAATATTAGTGAGACTCCTATAATTGTTAAAAGTGAGGATACGGCATATATTCATTCTGTTGCAAATATCAATGGAAGAATGTTAATCTTATTGGATCATAATGGTATTATATCAAGCTCTGAGAAGAACCATATCGAGAAGTTAGTAGGAAATAATAACTAAGACTTAAAATATAAATAATGACGAAATAAGTAGAGATTGTGTCTAAGATTTTAGATACAATCTCTTTTTTGCAATTTTATTCAAAAAGTGATTGCATTTATGCATAATTTATGGTAGTATATCTTTCTATGAAAGACATGTGTTTTTGGTAGAAACACATACTAAAAAATAAGAATAAAGATTAAAATTTTGTACATGATAGAACGGAATAAATGGGAGGGAATATGGACGAAAGTAAATATTTCATAGTTAAAAAGAAAGCAATTCCGGAAGTGTTATTAAAAGTCGTTGAAGCAAAACGATTATTAGATTCTGAAAAGGTTACTACGGTACAAGATGCAGCAGATATTGTTGGTATAAGTAGAAGCTCTTTTTACAAATATAAGGATGATATATTTCCTTTTCATGAAAATACCAAAGGAAAAACCATAACTTTTATGATACAAGTAGATGATAAGCCTGGCTTACTTTCTACCGTATTAAATAGTTTAGCCAAAAATGATGCAAATATATTAACAATTCATCAAAGCATACCAGTCAATGGTATAGCTTCATTAACCATTAGCGTTGAAATTCCAAATCACATGATTGATACGGTAACTATATTTGATGAAATTGAGACAATAAATGGAATACATTATTTAAAAATATTAGCTAGAGAATAATAAGCTTTATTGCAGAAAGAGGTTTTTATGATAAATATAGCAGTATTAGGATATGGCACAGTAGGTTCAGGGGTAGTAGAAGTAATAAATCTAAATGGAGACAGTATTAAGAAACGTTGTGGTCAAGAGATAAATGTAAAATATGTACTAGACTTAAGAGATTTTCCAGGGGATCCAATTCAAGAAAAAATAGTTCATGACTACAATACAATACTTAATGATAAGGATGTAAATATAATTGTTGAGGTTATGGGGGGTGTAGAACCTGCTTATACCTTTGTGAAATCAGCTTTAGAAAATGGTAAGAGTGTTTGTACCTCAAACAAAGAACTTGTGGCAAAACATGGTGCAAAATTACTTGCTTTATCCAAAGAAAATAATACGAATTTCTTATTTGAAGCAAGTGTTGGTGGTGGTATCCCAATAATAAGACCTTTAAATCAATCCTTAACAGCGGATGAGATAGAAGAAATAACTGGTATCTTAAACGGAACAACCAACTATATTCTATCTAAGATGAGTAATGAAGGTATAGACTTTCAAACTGCCTTAAAGGAAGCACAAGAAAAAGGATATGCAGAACGAAATCCGGAAGCTGACGTAGAGGGTTATGATGCATGTAGAAAAATAGCAATTCTCTCTTCTCTATCTTTTGGAATGCAAGTGGATTTTGAAGATATTTATACGGAAGGTATAAGTAAAATTACAGATACTGATATTAAGTATGCAAAAGCCCTTGGAGCATCTATAAAATTATTAGGAACCAGCAAAAAAGT
>JAFAEB010000032.1 GCA_023424235.1 Bacillota bacterium | reverse complement strand
CAATAATTGTTAGAGAATCACTTACTTCACTAACACCGATACCAGCTCTATGTCTAGTGCCTAAGTCTTTGCTTAGTTGCATATTATCCGATAAAGGCAAATAACAGGTTGCTGCTTTTATACGGTCTCCTCGTATTATAATAGCACCATCATGCAATGGTGTATTATGCTCAAATATATTGATCAGTAATTGACTGCTAATTAAGGAGTCAATTGCAATGCCTGTTTTTTCAAATTCAGCTAAAGAAACATCTCTTTCAATAACCATTAAAGCTCCAGTTTTCGTTTTTGCCAATTCAAAAGTCGCTTTCACAATAGCAGATATTATTTGGTCATTAAATTGTTCACTTCTATCTTTTGAATCATTTAGATTAAAAAGTGGTGTTACTAGATTGTTTTGACCAAGTTGCTCTAAAGCCTTTCTAAATTCTGGTTGGAATACAATAATAACAGCTATTATTCCAACATTAATACTCTTAAAGAATATATATAGTATAACATTTAGGTGAAGAATTGATGCAATTATCCAAATTATAAGCAACACAATAAGACCTTTCACTAGCATCCATGCTCTTGTTTGCTTAACCCATGTAATCACATGATAAATAGCAAAAGCAATAATAAGAATTTCAATAATATCTGTAATTCTTATATCCGGTAGTGATAGCCAAGCTACATAATCTTTGAAAAAACTAATAATTGTATCCATAAACCCACCTACTTTGCAATATAAACTTAATCTACTAATATATCATTAGTCTTCATATTCCTCTGTATCTTCTTCGTCTTCATAAGCGAAATCATTACTATTTAATTTTCCCATGATAGGATTCTTTTGGGTATTAAAATTCTTAACATTTTTCTCAGGTGCCGTAACATCCATTTTCGGTACTGCTTTTACATAATAATAGTAATCATCATCTTCAAATTGAACATATTCAACTCCTGTATAATCTAGAGTTAAATAGAATAAAAGTACAATACCAGCAATTATAACAGATAATATGGTTCCAAGTATCATACTTCCAATTTGTTCTGATATATCAAGTTTTAAATCGCAGATTAAAAAACCAAGAATACATGTTAATCCACCTGCTGCTAAAGAAATTTCTCTTGCATAATCAAACCTTTGCCTACGTACAAAATAAGTGACCAATATTATTAATGAAAATATAACTATAGTTAATATCATTTGCTTGTTATTAATTAATCCATCAACTACATTCGTATATAAAGATAGTGTATCTTCAATACTAAGAGTAACTTGATTTGCTTCTGTACTTTTTATTATTTGAAATAAATAATAAATTAATACACCACATCCGGTTGGAATTACTGCAATCGGTGTAGCAAATAGTCCCATAAGAATTGGAACAACATAAGGAATTTTTAACATATAAAGAATAGGAATTGCTAAAATTACATATCCTAATTTTGGTGTAAATCGTAAAAACAAACAGTAAATTATTAATAAAATTAATAAAATAATAATTGAAAAAATCTTAGATATGGAATAAATATGGCCAATGGATACTACTGTTGCTAATAGTACTAATACTTGAGAAGGAGTAAAAGCACTTAGAAGTGATAGCGCTAGTACGATTGGTAACCTCTTTATACGTTCATCGTATCCAATGGATGAATTAATTAAACTAAAAACAATAAGTGCAACAATAAATTTTATAATTGGATTTATAAATACTTGACCTTTTTGATAAATACTACGTAATCTTTCCCTAAATTCTAATATTACCATCATATTTTCTGCCTCCTATTAGCTACTTATATTCTCTTCTTCTTTATAGATAACAGATAATCTTTTAAGAGATTTAAAATATTTTGATAGGGTCTTTCTGGATTTATCATACTTAATTGAATATCCAATAATAGAACTGATTACGTAAATAGACATTATTATAATATAAAATCCTAGAATGTATTGTCCAATCCTTAAAAAATTCATTGTTACAGCATTACTTATTAAATATTCTGCCTTATATATTCCAATCATTAATAAGATCAGAGCATAGCCTATTGTGACATTAACTACCGTTTTAAGTACTTCTAAGCGTACATAATCATTCTTATAAAACTTTGATAGTCTGATATCATCCTTACCTTCATTCTTTTCGTACAAAGCAAGTTTAGTCATAACTCTAATCTTTTTGTTATTTAACATTGTACTACCTCCGCTATAATTGCGTTCACTTTCAAATTAAACTATATATTACTTTAAACATATCCAATTATATGAATAATCTTTCGTGCTCCATTTGTATTTTTTACAATATTATCATACATTATAACATAAGGCCTGTTTATTTTATAGACCCTTTTTTTAAGAATATATGTTTTTTTCTTTAAACTTCCATTAAATTTGCTTCATATTTAGAAATATTATACTAAAAGTTATTACATCAAGTCCAAAAGAAATCATATTAGGCACTCACAAATAATTTGCAAACTCAGCTTATGTTCCTTTATGTATTTTTTTCTATTGCAAGGAAAAAGCTGTAGTGTTAAAATTACAAAAAATCAGTACAGAATAGGAGTTTATGGTTATGAATTTTCTTGAAGAAAGAATTGCAAGGGACGGTGTGGTAAAGGAGGGGAATGTTCTTAAAGTTGATAGCTTCCTCAATCACCAGATGGATATAAAGCTTTTTGATAAGATGGGTGTGGAGTACAAAAAACGTTTTGCAGAAAAGCCCATAAATAAAATTCTTACCATAGAAGCGTCGGGTATCGGTATCGCAAGCATTGTTGCACTACATTTCGGTGTCCCAGTTGTATTCGCCAAGAAAGCAAAAAGCATCAATCTGGATGGCGAAATGTATATCGCCGAGGT